>JAQVWU010000170.1 GCA_028709565.1 Eubacteriales bacterium | reverse complement strand
GAGCGCACCGGAACCAATGTGGATGAGATTATGCTGGCAGCCAATGCGCTTGCAGCCGACGGAGTCGACGCAATCTTCACCCCCAGCGACAACACCGTTATGCAGGCCGAGCTTTCCATTTATGAGGCCCTGGCAGACGCGGGCATTCCCCATTACGCCGGCGCCGACTCCTTCGCCCTCAACGGCGCCTTTCTGGGATACGGCGTGGACTACGCCAACCTGGGACAAAAGACGGCCGATATGGCGGCGGATATCCTCATGAACGGCAAATCCCCCGCCCAAACCCCGGTTATGACCTTTGACAACGGCACCGCCACCGTCAACACCAAGGTCTGCGCCGCGCTGGGTCTGGACTTCGATGACATTTCCGAAACGTTCAAACCCTATTGTACGCGGGTAGTCGGCATCACCACCGCCGAGAGCTTCGACGATTAATATTTTACCTACAGGAGATTACCATGTCCCTCACACTGCTGCAGACCGCCCTTGAGCTGGGGCTGATAAGCTCGCTCACCGTATTGGCCCTCTTTCTGAGCTATAACATGCTCAACGTCTGCGACCTTTCCACCGACGGCTGCTTTACGCTGGGCGCCTCGGTGGGAGCGGTGACCGCCATTGCCGGGCATCCCTGGCTGTCCCTGCCGGCGGCAATGCTGGCGGGGATGATATCGGGTTTAGTCACCGCCCTGCTCCAGACCCGCATGGGCATCAACAGTCTGCTGGCGGGCATCATCGTAAACACCGGACTCTACTCGGTCAACATCGCCGTGATGGGCAACACCGCGCTGCTGAACTTGAACAGGATAGAGACGGTGTTCACCAAAGCCAAAGCGGCGCTGGAAGGCAGCTTTTTGAGCGGGCAGTATAAGCTCGTTATAGCCGTCATCGCCGTCGCCGCCGTCGTTCTGTTTCTCGCTTTATTTTTACGCACGCGGCTGGGGCTGGCCATCAGAGCGACCGGCAACAACCCGGACATGGTGCGCTCCTCCTCCATAAACCCCGTCTTCACCACCACGGTGGGCCTGTGCGTCGCCAACTCGGTCACCGCCCTGTCCGGCTGCCTGCTGGCCCAATCCCAGAAGTCGGTGAATGTGGACATCGGTTCCGGTATGGTGACGGTGGCGCTGGCTTCCCTGCTCATCGGCGATGTATTCACGGGCAGGGGAAGCATCACCCTGCGGATTTTCGGCGCGGTTCTGGGCGCCTTTGTGTTCCGGCTGGTTTACACCGTCGCGCTGCGACTGGATATGCCGGCGTTCATGCTAAAGCTGGTCTCCTCGGTCATCGTCGCGGCGGCCATAGGTGGCCCGTATCTCAAACAGCAGCTGCCCCTCATCCGCCGCAGGCTGGCAAAATTCGGGCGGGAGGGCTGAGCCATGCTGCGTATTTCTAATATATCAATTACATTTAATCCCGGCACGGTAAACGCCAAAAAGGTTATGGATGACTTCTCTTTCGAGGTTGCCCGGGGTCAGTTCGTCACCATAATCGGAGCCAACGGCGCCGGCAAGTCCACCCTCTTCAACGTCATTGCCGGCAGCGTCATCTCCGACAGCGGCAGCATTGTCTTGGACGGCGAGGACATCACCCTGACCCCCGAATATAAACGGTCCCGCCACATCGGCCGCCTGTTTCAGGACCCCATGCGGGGCAGCGCGCCGGGTATGAGCGTTGAGGAAAATCTGGCGCTGTCGGCGGGACGGGGCGGATGGCTCAGCCGCGTCAGCAAGGCCGACAGGCGGGATTTTCGGGAGAGGCTGGCGCTGCTGGACCTGGGGCTGGAGGACAGGATGAAACAGCCGGTCGGTCTGCTCTCCGGCGGACAGCGGCAGGCGCTCACCCTGATGATGGCGACTTTCAATCCCCCCAAGCTGCTGCTGCTGGACGAACACACGGCAGCCCTGGACCCCGCCACCGCCGAAAAGGTGCTGGCCCTGACCACCCGCATCGTGGAGGAGGGCTCCCTGACCTGCCTGATGATAACCCACAACATGCAGTCGGCACTGGCGCTGGGAAACCGCACCGTCATGATGGACCGGGGCGGCATCATCTTTGACACGGCGGGGAAGGAACGCGCCGGGCTCACGGTAGAAGACCTGCTTGTCCGCTTCAGGAACGCCTCCGGCAGGGATCTGAGCAGCGACCGCATGCTTTTGACTTAAGACAACCGAAAAACAGACCGCACCGAATTATTTCGGAGGCGGTCTTTAATTATCGTAATTTTTATCCGCGCAGGTTCCTCAGGTTCAGCAGCGTTTTATATTGTTCGGCGTCTATACTGCCGTCCCGGTGCAGACAGACGTCTATTGAAACCACGCCCTCCAGCGCGTTTACGCATTGGACATAACGCCGCAGATATTCGGGCGAATATTTACAGCCCGGCTTGCCCCATCCGTCATAAACCATCACCGGGTGGTGCGGTATGCCGAGAAAGGACAGCACATGAGCCTGAGCACCCTCAATAAAACGCGTGGGATTGTACGCGTCAAAACTGACAACATCACCCGCCGTAAAATCACAGAATGGCGTAGGCGGCGCTATTTCATGATAAAAATCGCCGAAGATCACATCTCCTATACCTTCTATCCGCTTTGTCCCGCCGCTTTTGAAGCAGCCGTGGAAATTCGCCGAAAACAGACCGTCGGGATTGCCGCGCTTGACGGCGTCATGGAAACATTTCATCTTATCGGTATTCTCATACCCCAGGCCGTTATAAAGCCCGTCTATCCACCAGCCCTGTATTTTGTCTCCGTATTTTTCGGCGTATTCCAGCAGGACGGAACTCCAGCAGTTCAAAAATCTGTCGGTTACCGGAAACGTTCCGGCATCCATTGTCCGGCGCGAGGGCTCGTCTCTGATGGGTCCGTCGCCGGTGAAATATAAAAACAGCGGAATATCGTATACTGCGAGAGCGTCATACAGGTCGCCGATAAGGTCCCTTTCCGAACAGGCTTCACCGTTTTGATACCCGGTTATACGGTTGAAGGTCTCGTTGGGGGCAATCATATATTTGGACTGCTGCATAACGGTAATGATAAAATATCCCGCGTTTATCTCCGCGAGCTGCCTCGCGACAAGTCCCGCGTCAAGGGCATTCACACAGCTGTTCCAGTCGGTCTCCCCCGCGCCGTTATTATTGGCGCACGCGGGGTTGTTCTGCAGGGAATACAGATAGTGCGCGAATATCCCCCATTTACGGTCGCGAAACCGGTCTTTTATAGCTGACATAACAAATCCTTTCCGTAAAATCAATATTATTTTATTCGATTATAATAATAAAACATCTGTTTGTCAAATTCAATCTTGATAAAAGTTATCGCCGTGATACAATCAAACAAAAACAAGGGGTAAATATATGTCAGCAAAATTAATACATATAACCGTTTTATATTATCCTCATGAAGATCCCGATACCACTTTGATCTTGCGCAGATTTTTGCGCTTTCTAAAATCGGTGATACAGACCCAGAACATATTATCATCGATTATTTCCCGGAATATCAGGCTGGGGCGCCGGCGCGAAAAGCGGGCTGGTGGAACGCTATCTGTTTGAACACTCGGTGGCGCCCGTTGACTTTTTAAGCCGGCTGATACTGCGCGGCTTATATCATATTCTGCAGTCTGATTCCGCTCCGGTGTACATGCTCAATGTCATCGCGGACGCTCTGGGGCAGCTGAAAGCCGCGGTAAAATGAAAAGATCAGACGGTATAAAAATATGAAAAAGAAGGTTCCGGCCGCGGCGGCCGTTCTCGTCATTCTTGCGGGCATATGGACGGTCGGCACGGGTTTTACAAGGGTCACCGGCGTTTTCATCGGTGATTATACGGTGTCGGACGACGGCAGCGCCATGACGATTACCGTCAGCGTGAGCTCTTCCGCGGGTTATATCAGAAAGGTGGCATTCCGCCGTCCGGAAAACGGAAAACTCTGCCTGGAGTTTATCTCCGCGTTTGGCGGAATCAACGGAAACATATGCGCAAAAAACGTTTATGTCATCCCGTTGGATGAGGATACCGAATTCATAGGTATTTATAAAAGCAAAAATTATTATGAACCGGCGCTGGTAAAATCGTCCTCGGGAGAATGGGTCATGGTAAAATAAAATCGGATTTGTCGGCCCGGCAATCGTAAACATATGGTGAACAAGCCCGGGCCGCGCTTGTAATATATCGCTGTAAATGATATAACAAAGCCATAATATTGCATCTAATATCGTTTCCCGGAAGGAGAGTAAAAAGCATGAGATTTAGCGGAAAAACCGCGCTTATTACCGGGGCGGCTTCGGGTATGGGACTGCTCACGTCCCAACTGCTGCATGAAGAGGGCGCTCATGTGGTTATGCTCGACGTCAACGCCGAAGCTTTAAAAGAACAGGCCGGCCGAATAGGCTGCGACAGCAAAACCGTCGATGTGCGCAATTACAATGAAATTGAGGACGCGGTCGCATACGCGAGGGAAAGATACGGCAGTATCAATATCACCGTAAGCTACGCCGGGGGAAACGCCTCCCGGGTCTGTAAAGAAGGCAAGCCCTTTTATAAAATGGCGCTTGAGTCGCTCGACTGGGGAATCGACGTGAATTTCCGCGCTCCGCTCTATATGGCGAGGGCGGTGGTTGGGATTATGATGGAGCAAAAGAGCGGCGTTATAGTGAACATAGGCTCCATAGACGGCGTTACCGGGGGAGCCGGCGGCGCCGATTACAGCGCGGAAAAGGCCGGACTGATAGGTCTGACAAAATCCCTCGGTTTGCTGGGCGCGCCCTACGGCTTCCGCAGCGTCTGCGTATCGCCCGGACCGGTTATGACCCGCGAAGCCATGAAAAACATGCGCACACCGATGGGCAGGGCTGCCGAAGTCAGGGAGGTAGTCGACCTGGTGCTCTATCTCTGCTCCGATCAGGCCGCGTTTATTACCGGAACCAACTATATTATCGACGGCGGAAGAGCCTGCGCGGGAGGTCTGTACTGATGAAGTGTTTTGCGAGCCCATCTCCTGACGGTAATAAATTATGAAACGATCAAAAAAATCATTTCTTAACTCTGACCGCCCGCTCATTACCGTCATATTCTATCCGCGCACGCCCGGGCAGGCGCTGCGGACCGTCTTGCCGTCGCTGCCCTGGTGCGACGCCTATTGCTGGCAGATGGATTTTCTTGAGGGACAATACCGCACAAAAGAGCACATCGGCCGTATAATAGCGGCGATGGGCGACCATCCCTGTTATGTGACCAATTATAAGAGGAGCAATGCCTGCCCCGGCATTACATACGACACGATTGCCGATGAGCTGCTGCTTGCATTGGACTGCGGCGCCGCGCTCATTGACGTGACCGGCGACATGTACGACACACAGACCTATGAGATGACATATAACCCCGCGGCCGTTGCCAAACAGACCGAACTGATTGCCGAAATTCACCGCAAAAAAGGCGAGGTCCTCATGTCCTCGCACATATGTGAGTATCGCGACACCGCCCGGGTATACGAAATCGCCCGCGCCCACGCGGAGCGGGGCGCCGATATCGCCAAAATCGTCACCTCCGCCGGCGACGAATCCCAGCTCTATGAAAACCTGCGCACGACCATCTTTCTGCGGGAGCATCTGCCCGTAAAATCACTCTTTCTTTGCTCGGGTTCCCACAGCCGGCTGCACCGCCGGATCGGACCGCTGCTCGGTTCCTGCATATATCTGTGCCGCTGGGTTTTGGAGGGGGACGACGTCTCGAAATTTCTGCAGCCGGATATATACACGGCGCGCGCGCTCATGCAGAACGCCGGATTTTCTGACATACCCAAACCCGACACGTCGCGGTGATTTTTTATCATGCGTAATGTCAATGTCATCGGTTATATCCCATCCCCGTCTCTGTGTTTTTTTATTGTAAAATCCATTCGGATTTATGTTAAATATGATAAAAAACAATTGACAAATCGATATTGATTTGATAATATGTAGTTAATATTTAGCCGGCACACACGGAATAATATGCAGAATAACGGAATTGTAGCTGTATGAAAAAAATACTCCTGTTTTTGCTGGCCGCACTCGCCGCCCTTTGCGGCTGCGGTACGGAATGCGATGTGAAAATCGATATGGACAGCGATGCGGATATAAATACCGGCGTCTCCGTCGAAACGCCCGCCGATACAGCGGTTTATGTATCGCAGGCAGCCGGCGGCGATATACCCGTGCTGCGTTTCGCCGCGGCAAGCGACGTGCACATAAAAGAATATGACTCGGTTGAGCGGACGCGATTTGCCGACCTGTTTGGGGATACCTATGCGTATTGCGAAACACAGGTATACAAAAAGCTTGACGCGGTCGTGATTATCGGCGATTTCACCGACAACGGCACGGCTGCGCAGTATGACGCTTTTAACGAAGTCGCGCGGGCCAATATCAGAGAGGAAACGCAGCTGATCGTTTTTATGGGCAACCATGAGTGGGGGTCCGGCGATGAGCGTGTTTTTACCGAAAAAACCGGCATGGAGCCCAACAGCGACAGCGTCATAAAGGGCTTTCATTTCATCGGCGTATCCCCCGTGGGCAGCGATTATTCCTCCCGGTTCGACCGGCTCGGCCGGCGCTTAAAGGCAACCGCCGAAGAAGACCCCGCCCGGCCGATCTTTACCT
>JAQVWU010000169.1 GCA_028709565.1 Eubacteriales bacterium | reverse complement strand
TCGCGCATTCGGCGTCCGATTCGAGGGTATACCTTACCGTCTCCATGGATTTCTCACCCATCAGGCAGACCAGATTCATCAACTCATCCGGATAATCGTATACCAGATAGGCCAAATTCACGGTCCCGACCCAGCTCTCAACCAGTGACTGGAATCCGGTTTTTGATCCGAGCCCTACCAGGGGCATATCCAGGGCCCGCTCTCCCAGCCCCCGGCGCATGGCATTGTATTCCGCGATGTTTTCTTCCACCGTCAAATCTTCGATATAATATGCAAGCAGCTTTAAATCTCCGATATCACGCACCGGATGTCTTGTAATGAACCATGTATCGGCCCCGGGCGCGTATGTATGTTCGGACGTCAAAACACCGTGGGGCGTGTGTATCTGTGTGACGCTGACGCCGCCCTTCACGTGACTGGCTGCCGAACATTTGTGACTCGCGGTCTTCCACGCGCACCCCGAACCCCTCAGCAGCGGGTCCGCGCCCATTGCCTCAAGATACACCAGCTGCCCTTTTTGCCTTGTCTCTTCATCCAGGCTCTCAAAGTAATAGGCTAAAAAGGGCGAAAAGGGTATCCTGTCCGCCTTTTCGCCCCTCAGTGTCATGAGAATCCTTTGTTTCGGCGTCAGTTGGCTCATAATTTTTTCCTCCGTTATTTAAGGGATAAATTGCGATTATAAACAAAATATGAGAACCCGTCAGTCTTTCCGGTATGAAAGAATTACCACTAAAACCATACCTCCCGGAAAGGAATCGAGTTCTCATGACACCATTATATCATTTAACCGGCTCAAATGCAACAACAGGCGTTATTTATTATTTATCTGCCCTGTTATAACATATAATTCCATATGATACGATGATATTCCCGAAACGTTACCTCCGCCCCGGAAGAAAACGATTATCATAGTGAAATTTAAACTCACCCCCATCTGTGAGGCCGCGGCGCCCATTCACTCAGAGATAATATACCCTCAATGCCGCACGTGACGGGGGGAGAGACCGGCAATCACCATGTTTCGGTCGTTAATAATAAATAATAACAATTACAGGACGTTTCTAACCGGCATATCAAAATACTGCCGGCTTGAGCGTCCATGTCTGCAGCTGCGTGTGCTTTATGATATTGGGGATGCGGAAATGCTCGGCAAACAGCCAGTTGTTGTCATAATTATCATTGAGATTGACGTATTTTTCGGCGGCGAGCTTCCCGGTCCGGACCGGCACCGTATCCTGTTGTGTTTTTACGGCGTATGCCATGGTGGCGAACATATCAAGGGGGTTGAGGTAATTGTCCCCGATCTGATACAGGGATTTTAACTGCTTGTATCCGAAAACAAGGTCATATCGGTTTTCCGCCGCGTATGCCAGCTCCTTTGCCGAGACCTTCGGGGTTTTAATGACAGAGGGGGTGTTTTCCTCACACCCGTACAACAGCCGGGGTGCAAGGGGTTTTTTCAATATTGCCTTATATAATAACGAGAACAGCTCGGAAGCGCAGAGATATTCGCCCTTCACCGGATAAAACGTAACATTGCCGTCAAAGGCGGCGGCATAGGACCGCATGTCCGCGTCGGTTATCGGTTCCGGTCTGTAATGTTCATATTTTAATGATTCCGAGGCCGTAATGTATTCCACACCCGGGCAGGTGAGGGTATACGCGAGGAATTTTTTGAGGTTTTCGATTCTGCGCTTCATTTCGGCCGGGGTGCGCAGGGGAGAGGGCAGCATGGTTTCATTGTTTTTACCTTTGTTGAAATTTACGCCGTCCCAGAATTGTTCACAGGAAAATTCACACGGGTGATAATAAATGCTGATGAGTTTGGTTTTCTCATCGCCCTGCGTCAGTTTCCCGAATTTTTCTTTTGCCGTTTCCATTGCGGCGTCGCTGTCGGGATTATCATGGTCAAAACGCATGGTGCGCCACAGTCTTGTAAACATCAGCACACCGCCGTAACGGAAGGCGCCGCCGTCCAGATCGATGATATCATGACTGTCCAGATACGAGGGGATGCCCCATTTGCGGATGACCGGCAATACCTGCGGCGCCCACGATGCCCCGGGCTGCCCGTAACTGGTGACGGCCTGCCCCGTGATATCGCGTACATAATCATATCCGGTCTGCTCAACTTCGCGGAATTTTTCTGCGCCGTCTTTGAAGTTTAAATCTTCGCAGTATTCGGTGGAGGTCGGATGCCGGGAGTGGTCCTTTGTGTGATAACAGATTTCATGGCCCGCCATGCGGTAAAAAATATCATCACGGCCGCGCTCACGCAGTACCCTGACCTTTTCCGCCACCATTTTCAGGCTGCTTCTGATGCCCAGGTCATCCATCATTTCAAGCAGCAGCAGCAGCGCGTCATCCGCCATAGGGTTGACATAGTCCTCCACGTCATACCACAGCATTATCTTTATACTCATATGCCTTATTCCTCATTCCTCATTCCTTTTGAAATTTCACTTAATCCCTGAATCGGGATATGGTCAGAATCAATATACCACGGTATTTCGAAATATGCAATGTTTTAATAAAAAAGATTATTGCGGCGTATGGGACAAAAATAACAATAAACGCCGAACCTGACTTGATTTATTTTGCATGATATGCTATAGTGAATTTAAACATTTCCGTATAACGGAAGGAGAACGATATGATACCGAAACTGTCCGTGAACAGACTCGTCTCACTGCTTCTGGCCGTATGCGTTACCGCGTCCGTCCTGATCGCATGCTCCTCCGGGGCGGAGGACGGAACGCAGCCCGCCGACGTCGAAACCGGCGCAACGGAGGCTGAAACCGGTATCGACCGCAAAAACGCCGCCGCGGACCTGCCCGAAAAGGATTACCAGGGCCAAAACTTCACGGTTCTCACCACCGAGGGCATGGAATATGAAATATGGGCGGAGGAACTCAACGGCGAGGTTACCAACGACGCGGTATACAGCCGCAACTCAGGCATAATGTCGGAGTATAATATCACCCTTGGATATGCCGCGGAGGTCAACTGGGAACAGGTGCTCAGAGCCTTTACCACCTCGGTAAACTCCGGCGACAATGCGTATCAGCTGCTGGCGAACTATGCTTATACAAGCTACAATGCCATAGCGGCGGGACTGTGCGCAAACTGGACCGATCTGGAATATGTAGACCTCGAAAAACCCTGGTGGAACCGTCTCTCAAACGATGAGGCGACGATAAACGGCATACTGTACGCGGCCGTGGGCGACTTTTCGGTCAGCGCGATTCTTCATATCTACGCTATGTTCTTCAATGCCGACCTCGGCGAAAACTGGAACATCAGCCTCTGGGGCATGTATGACCGCGTTGACTCGGGCAAATGGACCATAGACGAGCTCATGTCCCTCACGAAGGACATCTATTCCGACGCCGACGGGGACGGCAAACGCTCCATGGCCGACATATACGGCTATTCGGGCTACGGCGATGACAGCGCGGATATGTTCCAGATAGCCTTTGACAATCCGATCACCAAAAAAGACGCCGACGGACTGCCTTACTGCGCCCTCATGACCGATAAAATTATCGACGTGCTCCAAAAGGTCATCGACCTGACCCATAATCAGACCGGATCGTATTTGTGGAATGAATGGAGGGGACAGGCGAAGCTGTTCGGCAACGGCACCGTTGTGTTCGTCCCCGCTTATTTTAAGGAGGCTTTTGACAAATTCCGCTTTATGGAGACGGAATACGCCATTCTGCCCTATCCGAAGTGGGATGAAGCTCAGTCCGCTTATTATTCGGGCGCAATGGACGAATATACGGTACTCATGATCCCCTTTAACGCCCCCGACCCGGAAATGACGGGGATCATCGCCGAAGCGCTGACGGTGGAAAGCTATCGTTCGGTCACCCCCGCCTATTACGACATAGCGCTCAAGGGCAAATATTCGATCGACCTCAAAACGGCCGACATCGTCGATATCATTATAAACGGACGCCGCTTTGATTTTGCCTTTATGTTCGGCACATCCAAGGAGCTTAACTGGCTGCCCTACCTGTTCCGCAGGCGCGTGGAGGCAAAGAACACCGACCTCGCCTCCGAATACGCGAAAATAGCCGAAACCGTCGAGGCGGGTTATAAGACCATCTGCGGGTATTATCAGGTTAAACCGTGACCGGACCGCCAATAATTATCTGACCTTTTTCAGCTTTACCGAAAGCGCGTTCAACTCATCAAGCATGGCCGGACGGCGCGGATATTTTTTCTTAAGCTCCGCGATTACCGCGTCCGTTTCCGCGATCCCGCCGTATTCAAACAGCTTTCTAATGTTTGCGCATACTTTTTTATATTTCTTGCGATCATTTGCCTCGTCCGCTTCCCGGTAAATTACATCCAGACATATTTCATATGTTTCGGCAGGGTAAACTTTGGATAACTGCTTGCCGTAAGTAAATACGTCGGGCGGATATTCCCGTACTTTTTCCAGCAGCAGCGCCGTTTCTCCCTCTTTGGACAGGATGCGCATATAAAGGTGCAGCGGCAAATTTCGGCTCAGCCGGTCCCTGAGGGCCGGATATTCCGCTTCCCACACGCCCTTTTCGGTCAGCAACCGCTTTAAAACGTCATAATATTCCGTGTCGGACCGGAACAGCAGGTCCTTTGCCGTGGCGATCCTGTTCTCGATATCGCCGGCTTTGTCGTAGACTTCATATAAAAGATAACGCCATTCGGAAATCCTTGAATAGAATCCCGTATCCACTTCGTCTTCCAGTCTTTCTCTGCACAGCCTTTCGGCTTCCCGGAAGTCGCTCTTCTCTCTGGCGCGCCGCACCGCTGTTTTTCGGATTTCGTCAAAATTCAAATGCGCTGCAATGAATGCCTCCGCCGCCTGCTCTCCGAATGCCGAACCTATCGCGGCAAGACGAACCACCGCGTCACTTTGTAAATGATAAGAGGCATACTCTTTTTTGCTCAACTTTTCGTGCAGGGCGTCAAGCACTGCATATAAATTATCGAGGTTATCCCCATTGGAGAGGACCGCAATGCTTTCAAGGAAATCGTACGCCATATGCTCCCAGCCGTCAAAGGCTTTATCGGCGGCGTCCTTCAGCCCTTTTTCAAAAATATATTTCGCCGCTTTGCTGTCATTTTTAGCGCCGGCGCACACCTTCGCGAGGAGTTTTTGGGCGAAATAAATCGTGTCGGTAAGACATCCGGAGCTGGAATCGGCAGTGCCGGCTATTTTTGCGCAGTTTATTATAATCAGCGCCGTGACGGTATAAGCCGGCTCATACTCTCCCGCGTTAAGTGTTTCTTCCGCTTCGTCAATTATCTTGTTAAAATCGGCACAGACATCCATACATCCCCGGTAATCGATAAACCCCCGGCGTGTGCCCCGCCGCTTTACCGCGGCAATGCGTTCGCGAACGGCAGATACCGCGGATTTAAACGCTTCTGATTTTACATCCATTGTAATCGCAGCCTTTCTTGTTTTTAATGACGTTTTTTATGACCGAATATTTTATATGCTGTATATTATACCCAATACAGCCGGGCTTCAAGAGTTGATTATGAACGGAAATAAAGCTTTTTACATGATGCTATCAGGGATTTCAAGCCGGCTGTAAGTGACCCCTCCCGGGCATAATTACACTTCCCGGCCTGCATTCATTTAAATGCCTTCTTTTATGTGCATTTTACTATATTATATTTATTAAAACAAGAGCATAACCCGGTTTATATTTTCGAAATTGCAAATCGAAAATGTTAAACGGCAAATCAGTATCGGTAAACTTCGACCGTTCGGTTTCAAAATGTCATTTCCCTCAACAAAGAAAGCCCGGTGTTTCCGGACTTTCGTAAAAGCTTATTATTAATATAGCGGGGTCCTTTTTATCTGCGCTTTTTGGACGCCGCCAATACTACAGCTGCGGCTGCGGCGGTGAACAGCAGAACTGCCGCTGCGTCTGAGGTCTGAGCGGCAGGGGTCGTTGCGGGAGCCGCGTCGGTTTCTGCCTCGGGAGCCGCTGTTTCGGGCACTTCAATCACAGGAGCGTCGGCAAGTACGATATAGTCATACATGGTCACATCCCAGCTTCCGCCGCCCAGTGAGTTGGGGGGGAATACGCAGGTACGTATAGTTTCATCAGCCATATCGTTGATCTGGAGCTGAAGACCGATTTTTTCGCCGATTTTGGCTGAAGCATGCGGAATCTTAAATTCCACCGCATAACCGGTATCGGTAACTTTAGCGGCGTATTCAAATATGCCGTCGGCTGCGGAAGCATCGCCGCCGTAGGAGTCCTGGTCGGTGAACTGGAAGGACGGACGACCTGTATAGTCGATACGATACTGCATGGGGTCGACGCCGTCGTTGTCGACATCAAGGAAAACTTCCAGGCTGTCGGCCATCCAGGGTTGGTTGCTCTGGATATCTTCGGTGGTGGGAACAAGGGTTGCATCGGTTATCTCACCGTAAACATAAATGAAACCGTCATCCCACAGTATGTAAGAATCGCCGTTGGTTGCTGTCTCGGGTTCGTTCTCGTAATGTAAACGGTCCTGATGAATCTTAAGTGCGTAATCATAAGCTGCATCTTTTTCGCCATCAATTACAATTACGGCAGGGGACTTTGCCACGTCGCCGTAACTAACGCCTTCCTCAACTGCAAAAACAGGGATCAGGGTTAACA
>JAQVWU010000168.1 GCA_028709565.1 Eubacteriales bacterium | reverse complement strand
CCCAGAAGACCCTGTATGCCCATAATAAACTCTATTTCCTCGAATTCGACCACCGCACCCATACCTCCCCCTCGCGCATAACCGAACCCATTCGGGACCCCAGCGGCAACAAACTCTACGATTCGGCCAATTTTCCGGGTTCGGCCAACAAATGCAAAAACGACACCGAAGCGCTCAATCTCATGTACCGGGATTTCATCCTGTGCCAGGCGACCGGCGCCTCCATGTGGTGGTTCGATATGCTGGACGGATGGTTCCGCAGCGAAAAGATGATGGCGGCTGTCGCCCATATGATGACCATAAACCGCCGTCTGTCCTACTGCGAAAAAGAAAGCGTGGCCGGGATTGCCGTCTTCGCCGAAGGAGAATCAATGTACCATGTGCGTAAGCAGAGCGACATTGCCTCGGCCTGTCTGTCGGCAATACGCCGCTCCCTTGCCGAAACGGGCGCGCCATACGACATATACTCGATCTGCGACATCAAACTGCCCAAGATCGCCGGCTATCGCTTTATTATCTTCGTCAATCAGTACGATATCCCCGATGACGTAAAAAACGCAATCGGCCGTCTGCGCGGGCCGGGCAAAACACTTTTATGGCTGTACGCGCCGGATTACGCTCACCCGGGCGAATACGGTGAATATTCTGTCGAAAACATCAGCCAAACGGTGGGCATGCGGGTGGAGCAGAGCGATACCTCCCACGGCGCCGCGGTCTATGACGGCATTAAAATCAATCCCCCGGCCCTCGGACCCTATTTCTCGGTAAATGACGCCGGCGCGCAGCCCATAGCCCTTTACGAAGACGGGAAAACCGCCGCCGCCCAAACGGAGATTGACGGCTGCCGCAGCGTCTACTCGGCGCTGTATACCCTGCCCTCCGCGCTGCTGCGCTCCCTGGCGCGCTCGGGCGGCGTGTTTGTCTACAGCGACAATCCGCGGGTCTATGTCTATCCCAACAGCGCCTTTCTCGGGGTATACAACGGTTCAGAATCCGACGCGGTCATAAGTGTCAGACGCGCCAGCACATATCACGACCTCATCGGCGAATGCGATTACATCTCCGACGGCAGCCGGCTCACACTGCCCCAAAGAGAACAAAGAAACTTTTTATTGCTTTACCGCGATTAAATAAAGATTAACGGGAAAGGGATACCGATTATGCTAAAACGATTGCTTGCCATCGCGCCGTTCATATTTATGCTGTTGATAATATCCTCCTGCGGCAATGCCCAAGATCAAAATGTCGGCACAACCGCCGACACGGCCGAAACCGTCCCCGACGAAAACGGCGCTCCCGTTTACGACCCCGGGCTCGATTATGAAGGCTATGAATTCCGCCTCATCAACTATGACAACGCCACCGAAAACGAGTGGACCGGCATACCCAATGATCTTTTTGTTGAGGCCGAGAACGGCGAACGGCTCAACGACAGCGTCTACCGGCGCAACGCGGCAACCGAGGAGGCCCTCAACATAAAAATCTCCGGTCTGGCCTATACCGACAGCCGGATGACGGATGTTATCAAACAAAGCGTTGCCGCCGGCGATGATGTGATCGACGCGGCTTTCCCGCGCATATACATGCTCTCCCGGCTGGTCGGCAGCGATTATCTGTACGACCTGAACACGCTGGGCTTTGATTTTGACCGGGTGTGGTATAACCAAAAATCCATAGAGTCGCTGCGCATGTACGGCAGGCTGTTTGCCCTGAGCGCAGACCTGACATATCAGGACAAGCTGTCCTCCTATGTGACCTTCTTCAATCAAAAGACAGCCGCCGATTATAGGCTGCCCGATTTCTACCCGCTGGTGGACACAAACAGCTGGACACTGGACAAAATGATTGAAATCGGCGAACTGATCTCGGAAGACATCGACGGCAACGACATATACGACGCCGCCGACCGCTACGGCATTGCGTGTCAGAACGACGCCGTGTATATCCTGCTCCACGCCGGGGATATGGACATCTGCTCCCCGGACAGCGGCGGAAATATACTCTTCAACCTCGGCGGGCAAAAAGAGACAAACGCCCTGATAAAGATCTACGACCTGTTTCTGGACGACCGCAGATTCTTCAACCGTCAGACATATAAAATGTCCATGTACGACGCCATAAACATGTTCAACGAAAACAGGGCGCTCTTTTTAATCCGCCCCGTTCAGTCGCTGTTTATGATGCGGGAGATGGAGGCCGATTTCGGCATTCTGCCCGTGCCCAAGCTAGACGAGAACCAGGAAAATTACGGCGCCGCCGTGAATCCCTACTCGGCTACCCTGACCTGCCTGCCCGTTTCGATACGGGACCCGGAACGGTCGGCCGAGGTGATTCAGTATATGTCCTATGAGTCCTACAATACGGTAAACGAGCCCCTCTATGAACACGTGCTGGGCGCCAAGCTCATCCGGGACGAGATATCACCAAAAATGCTGGATATCGCCTTTGACAACCGCAAATACGACATAGGGCTTATCTGGAACTTCGCTGGCATATCGGAAACCCTGATCACCAAGCGGGACGCCGACGTGTCTTCCATGGTCGCCGCCCAGACCGAAAAGGTAAACAGCGCCATCCAAAAACTCGCGGACAGCCTCAACGGCTGATATCGTCAAATAAAAACAGCCGCGGATCGGCATTGCGGCTGTTTTTTTATTCTCGGTTATTATATTCGTCCGGGGCCTCGATGACAATGCCGGTACGGTAAATTTAATCGTTTATTATATGTTCCACGAAAAGGATCTCCTTGCGATTGAATTCGATTGTGAAGCGCATGACCTTGCCGTCTTTTTCCGCAATGCCGTCGGGATAATCGTAGCTGCCCGGGAAGTTCGATACGGTATGCTTATAACCCCATGTTTTTAGCCGGTCGTCCGATATCCATATTTCCAGGGGAAAGCGGTTCCGGGAGCCTGTATTCGGATTGGGTGTATGTATCAGCGCCACACACCGCTCATCCAGCCTGATAAGCTTGGGTTTGTTGGACGGGTTGGGTATGTCCCCGCTCCAGGTCCTGCCGCCGTCGGCCGATTCGGTACGCCAAAGCTTGCCCGAACCGCAGATGCGCAGCAGCATCATCAGCCTGCCCTCGGCTCGGTCCCAGGCCCAGTTCGGAGCGCCCTGTTGTTTTAAGGGGGTGCGTACATGTCCGCCTTTTGTCCGGTTCTTACCCTCATCAGCGCTCAGCAGCACACCGCTCTCAACATATTTTATATCGCTGTCCCATACCCCTTTTATACCGGGCATGGATTTAAGCCTCGCGTTCTCCTCCCCGCTTATCGGGTAGTGCTGGTATGTCTGCAGCAGCGTGCCGTCTCTGAGCACAATAAGCCCGCGCATATATGTAAAGGTGTCAAAGAACGGAGGCGAGCCGATGTTTTCCCAGGTATAACCGCTGTCGCGGCTCTCCATCACTACGCATTTCATGTCCAGGAATTTCCCGCTGTGAACGGTGAGAAAGGCGCGGATAACGCCTTTGTATTCACTGACCTCGGTTATGTAGACCGCATTGCCGTCTTCGGGATATATACTCCGCGGTTTGGTCCAGGTGTCGCCGTTGTCGGCGCTGTGGAAGAAGAAGACGCGGTTGCCGGGCGCCGGCCCGGTGACATCACCGCACTGACTCACACAGAGAAGCTCCCCGTTTTTAACACGGCGTAATATCGGCTCGCAGCTCAGCGTGTCCCTGTGGACTATTATCTTGTCCGTGATATTACTTTCACTATATTCCTTCCTGTTTTATACTGTAAAGTAATATCACGGATGATGTTAGACGATGTTACAGTCATAGGATATTTTAACACCATGTATATTTCGGCAGGTTTAGCATAAATTCGCACCGAGTCCGTAGGGCTGCGGAGCTTGCTCCGCCCGTGAACATATCACCATGGATTCGGGTGTAGATTTAGTCAGAAATAAAAATGGGATTAGCAGACATATTTTTGTACCGTATATACACCCGTATACATATTCCTTGGTTTCGCGAACAGCACACCCGGCGGTCGAATCTGAAAGAGGCGGACGGTGCAAGCTCCGCAGCCCTACAGGGTATCGTCTCTTTCATACAGATGTTATACGATGTACAGTCATAGGATATTTTAACACCGTGTATATTCGGCAGGTTTAGCATAAATTCGCACAGAGTCCGTAGGGCTGCGGAGCTTGCTCCGCCCGTGAACATATCACCATGGATTCGGGTGTAGATTTAGTCAGAAATAAAAATGGGATTATCAGACGTATTTTTGTACCATAGATGCACCCGTATACGGGTTCTTTGATTTTACGAACAGCACACCCGGCGGGCGGAGCAAGCTCCGCAGCCCTACAAGGTTAGTGCTGGTTTTGCGTATTGCGAACGCCCGTCTCTTGCAGATTCGACCGTCTCTTGCAGATCCGTCCGTCTCTTTCGGATCCGTGGTTGAAGCATCTCCATTGCACATTCAAATGCTAAAACCGGCCGAAAGTGACCCCTCTCTGCACCCCAACCTATTCCACTATTCACAATACCTGCCTTTTTTCTTCCTCCCTGGGCCTGTCCGGTACCATTCGCTGAGAAAGAATGCTTCGATCTCCCGCAGTTCGCGCACGGCGGACCGGATTCGCCATGCCAGCCATACAGGGGATTCGTCCGGTTTATGGGTTTTCAGGAATGTACGCAGCTCCCGGTAATCGGCAACCGCCTGCAGGATCACGGCGGCAGCCAGCGCCCTGTATGGGTTTGACATATGGTTTCTCCTCCCGGCTTTTTCGTTCAGGTTTGGTTACGGATAAGACTCTTGCCTGGTTTATACAACTTTACAACTTCACAACTTCAAAAAGTATACAGCGGGGGTAAAACACGTATTTTTTATATTTCTAAAAAAATATTTTTTATATAATTTAAAATTATCCCTGTATATAGATTATATAAATATTAAGTTGTATAAGTTGCATGGAGTGTAAAGTGCTTCGAATTGTATTTAATATCGCTGCTTTTCTAACACAACTTTTTATGCAACTTTTGTCTTTATATAAGTTGTATTTGGGGTAGAAAAGTTGTGTATTTCGCTCTTAAAGCGGTTCAGAGTCGGAAATTTCGAACCCGGATACATCGCAGCGTTCTTTTAGCATCTTATAATTGAGTGTCCAGACACGGCGGTTCTCAGATCCTATCCACTTTTGCAGGTTAGCCGCTATAAAATATTCTGCATGCTCCTGCCGCAGTGCCAACACTTGATTTCGATTGAAAAAAAACCGATCCGTATATCCGGCAAAACATCAAACAACCGCTGCCCGCAGCACCCGCAGTTTTTTGTTCCCGGATCTTTTATCATACATACCCTCCCTATTTATTGATGATCCGCCGATAAACAAAATAACCGGTCTGACGTTTCTTTGCACTCACCCGCCCTTTTATGTACTTTATCTTCCTAATTTCTATAAAACCATTATACTCCTATAAAATGCCTTTGTCAAGTAATTTTAGCAATTACGAAAATATTTTTCCGAGATACCTGATAATCGGCAAATTCGGTGAAGATACAGGTAAAAGGCGGCGGCGGGGGATGAGTTTTTGGTTTTAATATGAGCCGCAGATCAATATTTCATAATATAAAACACAAAAAGACCGGACCATGCCGGATTTAGAATCTATAGGAAGACATGGTATTATAATGTTTGCGGCTTTATTTTCATAAAATCTATTGACAAGAGTCCATTTTGGGACTATAATTTAAGTATCCCAAAATGGACTCTTATTCTGTACGTGTTTTAGCGGATAAGAGAATTTTACCGTTGCAGTCGTTCCGCCAATAATGATGGTATATCTGTTAAGTTGATGCGAATGAAAATCGGAGTTTCAATTACGCAGGGACAGAAGCGGAGGATAATTATGAATCAAATGGTAAAGGAACAACTTGAAATGCTTATTCGACAGTTTAAGGAATTGACCGGGGTTTGCCGTGGTGCAGTAAGCCATACCGGCGTTTCCCAGAACGAATTTTGGATCTGGTATACATTAACGGTTTCCGATGATGAATATTCCCAACAGGATATTTGTAATATGTGGTCCCTGGCGAAGCAAACGGTCAACAACATTATTACCCATATGGTACAAAAGGGTTATGCTTTTCTCGAAGTTGTGCCGGATACCCGAAATCGTAAAATTATTCGTCTGACCGAAACGGGCAGGCTATACGGTACAAGCCTTGTCACACCTGTCTATAGTGCGGAAGAAAGAGCATTGAACCGTTTGAATCCGGAGGAGCTTGTCGCATGCACAAAAACAATCAGTAAATTTATCGGCATCTTAAAGGAAGAACTTGATGAACCTTATATGTAAAAACCCGGAATCAAGAGTAATTACAATACCCAATATCTTATCTTTCTTTCGTATATGCTTGATCCCGGTTATCGTGTGGCTTTACATTGTGAAAGAAAACTCAATTTGGGCAGGCTATCTACTGATCCTCTCCGGGGTAACGGATATTATAGATGGGTTTATTGCCCGGAATTTCCACATGATCAGCAATCTTGGAAAAGTGCTTGACCCGATTGCTGATGGCAGCCTCCGAAAACCTCTTGCGAATTATGACAAAAAATGATATAATATAATCAAAGAAAGAGAGGCTACCAAAATGAAACAAATACACTTAAATGGAACGGAAACACAACTTGCAAAGCTATCAA
>JAQVWU010000167.1 GCA_028709565.1 Eubacteriales bacterium | reverse complement strand
CGGGGGTGTGATACTGCCGGAGTTTTATACCGAAGTTGACGGTGCCGTTTGCCAGACAGGCGACGCACGCCGATATGATACCGGATTTATTGTCTTTTTTATTCCGCGCGCGCCCGTCATTTGATTTGAGATTGATAAAAATTATCACGGCGGTTGCCGGCGCGATGCCGGTCAGCTGCAAAAACGACGCCCTCTCACCGAGAAACACAAACAAGAACAGAATCGGTATGTAAAAGTTGAGGTTTATTATGATAATCGCCGCGCCGCCCGAGAGCAGCGATGTCAGCACGAGGCTGGGGTTCGGCGCAAGGTCCCCCGACAGGGCGGCGGCGGCCAGGAAGAACAACGATACCGGAAACATCCACAGGGCGGTGGTCAGGACCGGCCAGGAACGGTGCGGACTGTCATCGGCAAGGCGTTTGTAAAATAGCCGGTGGAACCGGAGGCGGCTATCGAAAGGGTATACAGCGCTATTATTCGCATCTGAAATCGGGAATCTCCAGCATCACCCCGCCTTTGTCGGCCGATTCCGCCGCCAATATCGCCGGAGCCGCCGTTTCGACAGACTTATATACGTCCATCGGGGGCGTTTTGTCGTTTTTGATGGCGTCGACAAAATAATGAATGGGATACCAGTCGGACCCTCCGTGACCGCTCTGCCTGATATAATCCTCGGCTTCGGTGTTCTCCAGCGTCCAGTCGTGTTCGGTCCAGCCCTCCGCCGGCGTCCACATCTTGGGTTTGTCGGCGGTGCTGCGGGCCCATTCCACGCTGCGTTCGGTGCCCTTCACCTGATACCAGTGGGCGTAGGTGCCCGCCTTGGGTCCGTGGGGGGAGGTAAATCCGGTCCGCACGCTGAATATCGTATCGTTGGAATTATACATGAGCGCCGTCTGGATGTCCC
This sequence comes from Eubacteriales bacterium, assembly GCA_028709565.1. Lineage (GTDB taxonomy): Bacteria > Bacillota > Clostridia > Oscillospirales > CAG-272 > JAQVWU01. The sequence goes on along the minus strand of JAQVWU010000167.1, from coordinate 5,786 downwards.
TTGCAACCAGCCCTTCGGACACATACCCGGAGGGTCTGGTGCCCAGGCAGGATACCTTTGTAATGCGCCCGCCCGTTATGGACAGCAGCGGGCTGAGGGTATGGGGCAGATAGTAGATGGGGTTTTTCCAGGTGTTGCCCCGCCAGGAGGGCTTGGATGCGGGGTCCGAGTAATATTTGGGGTCGTATGAATGGACGCGGTGCCCCGTTTTAATGTGCACGAAATTATCCCATACGGGCTCGTAGTGCAGATATTCGCCTTCGGCGTAGATTATCTTGCCGAACTCGCCGCGCTCCGCCATCTCCCGCCATTGGCGGATAAAATCCCAGTAGCGCGTCTGTTCGGCCAGCTGATATTTGCATCCCGTCTTTCTTACGGTACTGACCAGATTGCGGCACTGCTCTATGGTATATGCCGCCGGCACCTCGGTCATGACATGGATGCCGCGGTTCATGGCGTCACACGCGTAATCCACCTGAATATCCGGGTCGCAGGCGATAAACAGCGCGTCGAACGATTCGTGCTTTATCAGTTCTTCATAGCTTAAATAGGCGCGGACCGATTTGCCGTAAGCTTTGTTGAACTCCGAGGCGAAATTGACGGCTGCGCCCTCCGCGTTATCGCAAAAGGCGGTAAATTCGATGCCGGGGTGGTGGATGTAGGTGGACTGCACAAGCCCCCTGCACCGCCCTCCGGTTCCGAGACAGGCTATTTTAATCTTTTTCATGAGTATCTTCCTCCGATATTTAGATTATTTATGTTCGGACAATTATAATTATATATGATTAGTACGGAAATGCAATGGCTTTTTGCATAAATATGGTTCGCGCCCGAAATAACAAGTTGACATTATATGCCCGTACATTTATAATTATAACAGAACAGATTATATAACAGGAGAATACGCTATGAAATGCCCGAATTGCGGACAAATGATCCCCGATGACAGCCTGTACTGTGAATCGTGCGGAAAGAGCACACGCAGGCGCAGGCCCAAACCCAAAAAGCCATTGAAAAGGGCCTTTATAACCGCTTTGATAATGACAGCCGCGATTTTATTGCTCGTGTGGGCCGCAAAGATTTTTTGGGCGCCCGACATCGTGCTCACGGGGAGCGGCGAATATGACGTCTATAAAGAATACATAGCCAACGCCGCCGAGGGCGATTACACCCTGGTGAACGAACCGGGCGGCGATGTCGAAATCCCCCTGTCCGACATTACGGGGGACTGGTATGTGCTGCTGCGGGTATTTGAGGACGGCAGCGAAGACTTTTCGGTGGAAGCCGAATATACCGCGGTAATCGAGGCACCGGACGCCTTTGACGTAACGCTGACCTGCACACTGTATGACGGCTATAACGCCGACGGGTCGGAGTTTGTGCCCGGCAAATGGCACATGCGTCCCGCCAAGGGCTCTTTTTACCAGAACACCCTGGCGCTTTATTTCCCCGGCAAGGGATTCGAGCTTGTCTTCCTGCCCAACCGCCAGATGTACGGCGAACCGGGGCGCTTTATCGACGTATCCTATGATGAGAAGACCGCCTTCGGGAAAACGTCGGTTTATCAGATGATTATCGTAAAATTACCGTAAGGGGCGCTAAAAATATAGATCAATATGACTCAGATGAATAAACTCCATATTATGGCTGGCAAAAATTATTCAATCCGGTGTTGTTAACAAGATGGTATGGCGAAAGTGTAAATGGTGAATTATGGAAAGTGAGAGGACGTGCTATGCAAATAGGTTGTACTAAAAAGCTGCTGGACTACCTCGGACAAGCGAGTGCGGCGGCAAACACAGAGATTGATCCGCTCTTTAGCTGGAGCGCCAATCTGCTTACCCTCAACCGCAGAAAGGCAATCGCGGTGGTCAACAATGCTTCCCGCTATGGTTTTGTCTTATACGGTCTGACGGCAAAGAATCGAAAAGAACTGGCCTCGTTAATTTTACAGGGTATTCGCGCCTGTCTGGAGGTTGAACGCATTGATCCAACCCTCATCGACCGATATATGGCAGACGGCGGTGAGGCAATCAGCTGCACCAAAACCGCAAACAGCTCTTTTGTAGCGAGGATGAACAAATTTTGTGAGCGCGCGAAATGGTTTGCCGAAGAAATGCACCCGGAGGAGGTGCTGCAGCGTAAACTTCTGATTCGTTTAAATAATGATTATCTGATGATAGAAAAATACTGCACACCCTATGAACTGCTGGCTGATGCTTTGGCGGGACATTACGGAACGGAGAGCCCCTATAAATGCCGCGCGGGCGTGTTCGACGTGACGCTGGAGCTGGAAACGCCCTGTTATCGCCGCATTATAATTCCTATGGATTGCAGCTTCTCCCAGTTCCACATTGCGCTGCAAACGCTGTTCTGTTGGCAAGGTTATCACCTTTACGACTTCCTGCCGGAGACCTGTCCCGACGGTCGGCCGAAGCAGACGCTGGCAGGTTCTCCCCAAGAGGATGAATTCGAGGACGGGACGACCTGTTCGGACGCTGACGTGCTGCTGTCCGAGGTGTTCCCGGAGCGGAAAAAAATCATATACAACTATGACTTTGGTGATGACTGGATCCACGAAATAAAGTTGGTTGAAATCAAAGACTACCGATACAACTATCCGCAATGCCTGATGGCTGAGGGCGATGCGCCGCCTGAGGACGTTGGCGGCCCCGGTGGTTATGCCGAGTTGCTGCGTGTATTGGCCGACCCCAAAGACCCGGAATATGAGCATCTTAAACGGTGGGCGGATGGCATGCGCTGGGGGCCATTCGATATGGAAAATACCAATCGCAGGCTGAAACACAGCTTACGCAATGGCCGCGTTTGGTAAAAAGGTTTATATGAGACGTGCGTTAACCATAATCCTGATATGCCTGAGCATCGCCTTCATCAGCAAAACGCCCCATGTGCTTGAGTTTTTCACGCTCGGGTTCCTGCCGGCGGCACGCAAACCGGGAGTTTGGTTCATGCTCTTCTCCGCCCTTGCCGTGGCGGTAACCGATGAGACGATACAGCTCTTCACCGGCAGGGCCTCTCAGGTTAAGGATGTTGTGATCGACTTCGCCGGAGCCCTGGCGGGAATGGCGACTGCCGGCGGCGTTGCGGCGATTATTATGCTTTTTAAGAAAAGGAATGTCTGATGCCGGCTCAATCTCTGCCGGTAACATATGCAAAAAGGGTGTCCATATTGCGGACACCCTTTGCTGTGTTTTTTACATAGTGCGTATCTTTTATGTTTTCATCGGAGACACTCGTATCATCAGATAAGGCAGTGCGTTTTTAAAAACGAATAGCTTTTTTCCGCTAACGCAACGGTTTCGTCAAAATCCGTATCTCCTTCGGTTTCCAGTGATATGACACCCTTATAGCCGCTTTCTTTCAATATATCAATACAAGCCGCAAGCTTCACTTCGCCGGTGCCGAGTGCGACAGGAATATTATTCTTATCAAGATCCTTTGCATGGAAATGCACAACACGTTCGACAATTCCCTTCAGGACAACAACCTCATCTTCTTTTTTACCGCCTTCTTTCCAGCCTGAGGTATTTTGGCTGCTTTCGACATATCCCGCGCGATGTATATTTGCCCCGTCATAGTTGATTCCGATACGATCGCTGCCGGCCAGAGCCATGATTTGACGGAGACCTTCGAGTGTCAGTGAAAACGTGCCATGGGGTTCAAAAGCCAGTTTAACACCGCATGCCGGTGTGGCATCGAGAATTATATTCAGGCGTTCACCGAGCATCCGCATGGCTTCGTCACTGCTCACATTATCGGGTTTGTGACCGTCCCCTGTATTGACTACCGGAATACCCGCCGCGGCAGCCCACTCCAGAGACCTGATTGCTGAGTCGACACTTTGAGGATTTGATATTATATTGCCGTTAGGCATCCAGAGCGCGGTTACCCCCTTAAACCGGTAGCTTTTGACTAAATCCGCAAACTGTATCGGATCTGTTTTTTCAATGTCTACATGCTGACACCAGGGACCGACTCCTTGTGTCTCAATATATTCATAACCGATTTTACGTATTGCCTCAAGCGCCCGTTCCAATTCATATTGGCGAAATAATACAGTGCTGCATCCTATTTCCATAATATTGTATCCTCCGTTTCCCAAAGACCTGAAGGCTTTGAGCATTTACTTGAAATCACTTTACGAACTCCTTCTGCGGCGGCTTCTTCAAAAGCAAGCATGATATCGGTTACATGATATGCCATTTCAATGCCGGCGCGGTGTTCATATCCGTCGGCAATCGCATGCGCCATATCAGCTATGCCAACGCCGCGCATATATTTTGAATATTCGTTAAGCTGCGGACATACTCTCCATTCATTGTCTCCGTAACGCGAAATGAGCACCTCCCCCTCATACCGGTTAGGGTCAGGCAATATCAGTGTCCCTTTTTCTCCGTAGATTTCGATATAGGAATCGCGGGATTTCCAGATATCAAACGAGTTTATAAACGTGCCGATTGCTCCGTTGTCGAATTCAAATACACCCGAAACAAAAGTCGGAACCTCAACATTAATCACATCCCCTCTTCTCGGAGCAACCTTGATTGTACGTTCGGGATAAGTTATACGTGACTGCGCGACAACACTGCGAACCGATCCGATTATGCTGATTAATGCATTGAAATAATAAGCTGCCATGTCAAGCATAGGACCGGCGCCTTTTTGATAGAAAAAATCCGCGTCGGGACGCCAGTATTCGTTGCCCCGCATCGCGCACACAGCTGTTACACCGATTGGTTCCCCAATCCATCCGCTTTCGATAATTTTTTTTGCGGTTTGCATCGGCGCGCTCATAAAACTATCCGGGGCGCATCCGACACGCAGCCCTAACCGCGCGGCCGTTTCCATAATACGTTCAGCGCCGTCCCGTGTCATAGCCACGGGTTTTTCCGTGTAAACATGCTTGCCGTGTTCCAGGCATGCTATTGTCAATTCCTCATGCGCTTTCGGTACCGTCAAATTTACAATCAGATCGATATCAGGGTCGTCCATAAGCTCATCCGGTGTTAATGCTTTTTTTACACCGAATTCGTTTGCCCTGGCTATTGCTTTTTCACATACAATGTCCGAACAGGCGGTTACAATCTGCGTGTCGCTGAATACGTCACGCGCGCTCCGCAGGTAGTGCTCTGAAATGGCGCCGCATCCCAGAATCCCAAGCCTTAATTTTTTCATACAATGCTCCTTATGTTTATTACAAAAGTTAATTATTAAATCGTGCCCATTTTATTAAATATTCCGCTTCATGCCTGCGTATGAGATACGGAAAAATCAATGTGATATCACAAAAAGCAAACCGAATACAGATCCGCATCCGACATATTGATTTCGACGGTTACGGGTCTGCCGCTCAGTTCGCCCGCTTTTCCGTTGAAAAACGTAACCTTCCGTCCTGTGCTGTCTCCGAACAGTTCGGGGCTGACCAGCTCGTTGTTGCGGTCGTCCTTGATTTTGATCTGGACAAAGCCGTATGCGGAGGCGGAGAAATTGATAACCATATTTTCTCCCGTGTAGATCACCGGCTTTGTCACCACCCTTTTGGGTTCGATACCCGCATGCATGGACACAAAGCCGTCGAGGCGCATGATATAGCGTATCAGCTCGTTCGGTCTCCATGAGCTTCTTCCCTCGGGTATATAGATTGACAGCTCATTGTCGGCGCCGCTGACATTGGATTTCGTCTCAATCATACCGACCGCGAGATAGCCTCCTCCGTAAAGCCAGTTTTCCTCGTTCTGCGGACCGGGGCGGAGAAAGGCTTCGGG
>JAQVWU010000166.1 GCA_028709565.1 Eubacteriales bacterium | reverse complement strand
ATTCCGCCATGGGAACAGGTCTGCGCGGACGCCAGCAAAATTCGCGTTCGCCCATATAACTCAGAAGGGACTCCTCAAACTGCGGAATATCCCTTTTGTAGTAGCGCACCAGTCTGACATCATCGGCAAAAACAGTATTTTCTTCTATTTTATCAATCTGCCCGGGGTATTGCGCCCGTATATCGTCATAACCGTCCCTGTCGAAATACGCGGCGCAATAAAAGTCAATAGGATTTGACGGGTCAAATTCAAGATAACAATCGGCCCGAAATCCCGATTCGCGCAGAATATCGCGCAGTTTTCGCGTCATCACCGTCTTTCCCACGCCCGAGACCCCTTCGACAAATATTAGCCTGAGCATCGCGGTCACTTAAATACAAGCTCACCAGGCTCATCGTCATTCCACGAACCGAAGGCCTCGCTGTATTTGTCCTCCAAAAACATGGGCAGATATTGCGGCATTTGATTTTCGGAGGGTGTGTTCCGCAGCTCGTCAAGGCTGATCCACAGGTTGCGTCCCTCCACGCTTTCGGCAATCAGTTCACCCGAAAAATCTGTGGTTTTATAGAGAATGGCAAGATATCGGTCAAAAGATCTGTTGTTGAGCCAGTGGATAACGCCGCAGGATTTCAGGTTACGCACACACAGTCCGGTTTCCTCTTTTACCTCCCGCACGGCGCAGTCATAAAAGCTTTCGCCGTCCTCAATATGACCGCCCGGAAAGGACAAACCCTTCCAGCTTATTACCCTGTCCTGCACCAGCACGTTGCCGGTGCCGCTGTCCTGTATCATCACCATAGTTGTAAATTCGGTTTCAGGCATGGGCGTCCTCCCGATATAAAATATGCAAAACACCGTCATCGGCACGGTTTAACAGTTCGGTGGTATTTGGCGGATATATCTCAATATTACGCAGCTCATCAAGGGATATCCAGTGAAAATAAACGGCGTTTTCGTCGCCTTCAATATATTCCCTGCCGATAAAGCGTCCGTCCGCAGGTATCTGCGCCGTGTCCTTCAATTTTACCAGATAGGTCAGGCAAATCTGGTGGCACGATTTATCTCCCCATGTAAAAAAGTTTTCCTCAATCCATTTAAGCCCCTCAACCTCAATGTCCGCGCCGCTTTCCTCCCTGAACTCGCGGATTATGGTTTCCGCGCCGGTTTCACCGAAAGAGACGTGTCCGCCCGGGAAAGCGTGAGCGTCATTGAGCGGCTTTTGCAGTAAAATTTTATCGCCGCGAATGAGAATACCCGCGGCGCGGCAGCTGAATATCCGACCGTCACCGTGAAATAAAATATCACTCATATTTGCAATACCTTTTCACCCATCCACTGCTTTACATAAACCCGGAATCCCAGCGCGCTGTACCAGTCTGCCAGTGCCACATACCTCAGTTCAATACAGGGGCAGCCCGGTGATTTTAACCGTTGGATGCCTTGAGCTACCATTTGGCGCCCTATACCTTTGCCTCTGGCCGACTTAACAACGCCGACACAGCCGATACTGCCCGCATCCGGCAAAAACCAGCCTCCGTCCTTTGACACGATTTCAAACCCCGTAATGCGATCCGTTTCTCTTTCAACAGCCAGCAGAACGGGTTCGGCGCATTCCTCAAAGATACGGCGCCAGCCGGGCTGGGCGTCGTCAACCGCCGACAGCAGCTGCGCCCTGTCGGCGTCTGCGGCATAGCGAAAGCATATATCGGCCGGCAGAGCGGGAATATCAAGGCTGTCATAATCAAACCCCGCCGTGTCAATCATCATGTTCACGCTTGTCCAGCTTGCTTTATAACCGCGCTTTTTAAAAAACGGCACACTTTCGCCGTCTGCCGGTACCCCCTGAAGCAGATAACGGGAACCGCGGCCGAGAATTACCCTGTCGGCTCCGCTTTTCGCGATATGCGCTTCCGCCTTTTCAAGCAGCCGGGAACCGATTCCCCGATTGCGGTATAACGGATGAACGCACAACAAGGAAACGGAATTGCCCCATATCATGGCAAACGCTATAAGAGATTCGTTTTCATGTTCGCTGAATATTACCGCCTGTTCCGGTTTGAGCGCCCCGTCAAAACATTCGCGGCTGCACTGATACCCCGGAAAACATATTAAATATAAGCCGTAAATTTCATCTGTCAACTCTTTTCACCTCCGTCATTTATTTACCTGTATAGCCGATCTTTTAATTTGTATATTTCTTTTATTCTGTCAATCTGCTCGGTGATTTCATGTTTTGCCCGTTCATTGATTTGATTTTCCGACAATAACGGCACACCCGCTCCGAGGCGGTCATTGTTTCTGCCGTATTCCACGGTGATGATTTGCGGATTGCAGTATTCCAGGACCAGCCTGAGCGCTTCATATGCCTCGTCATGTATTTTCGTATGGCACATCACCGAGTTTCCGAATGTTATCCATCCGTTGACATGAATTTCAACTGTTTTTTCCAGCGGCAGCTTTCTCAAATAATCATAAAATGGTATGTTCAGGCTTAGCGAAGCGCAATAGGCGTGGCTGATATCAAGCAGGAAGCCGCAGCCCGATTCGTCAAGCAGCCGGGTAATGATCTCCGGTTTCAGCAGTTCCCCCCAGCGGGCACCGTCGAAATGTTCAAGGGAGACAAATGCCATGTCCGCGTATTTTTCTTTTACAAAGCGGGCGTTATCAATTATCGTATTTAAATTCTCCGGCAGCCCCGACAGCGACTGATGAAAGGACAAACCGGGTGTCTTTGACGCTTTTATCAGCCGGCCGGCGATTTCATCGTCAAAATCATCCCGCAGGGTCACAGACGCCAGGTCGTGCGGAGCGGGATGCAATCCATGCAATAAAATCGGGCGTTTTGCGGTGATCCTTTCGCAAAACTTTTCGAAAGCGTCCAAATCTTCCATCAATCGCAATTGAAATCCCAGACCGGGGTATTTAAAATAATCTATATCGATAATACCCTCATCAAAAAGCTGTTCGGTTTCATTATAATAATTACACGCAATTTTCATTTTATCTTAAACTTATATCAGAACACGGGTTTCATAAACCATGAATCCCCACTGAACGCCGTATCTGTCGATAAACTGCACCGCCTGTTTACTGTAGGGCAGGGCTGCCAAAGGGTCAACGGTAACACTGCCCGGCTTCATTATTTCATAACAGGCCAGCAGTTCATCCGTATTGTCGAACAGGATAACCAGATGAACAGCTATATCTGTTGTTTTTTCTGCGGTTCCGAATCGGTCGTTTAAAAATATCTCCTGTCCGTGAATTTTCATGACGGCATGGGCAATTTCACGGCGTCCGTTCGCCGATATACAGGACGCGCTGTCGATGATTTTTGCTTCGGTCTTAAAAGCTCTCTCATATAAGGCAATCGCTTCTTCGCATTCACCGCAAAAATGCAGATGAGGAATCAGCATGAAACATCCTTCCCTTCTTTCGGGATTATTATGTCTAACATTCATCTAATAATATACAATATTTATCTGCGGCACGCAATAGTATTTTGCAAAATTATTCTATGATTGATTAATTTTTATGGCTGTGTTATAATGATTTGCATGATAAAGCGAAATGCAGGGTGATGAATTGTCTTTTACCGTACGGCGCGTCAGCGAAGCGTTTGACTTTTGCCGCAGAATACTCTCTCCGCAGATTGTTTCGGTGCGGGAACATCCGGTATATCTCAGACGCGCCATTGACTATTTCGCGTCGGTATGGGATATAGACCACGCAATTTACCGCGAATCGATTTCCGACGCCGTTATAACCGCAAACCGGCTGCCGAGATGGTATATAATGCTCAGGGGCAATAAAATTATCGGCTGTTACGGTTTAATCGAGAATGATTTTATGGTACGCCGGGATTTATCGCCATGGCTGTGCGCGCTGTATATCGGAGAGGATGAAAGGGGCAGAGCGTTGGGTTCCAAACTGCTCACCCACGGCAGACAGGAGGCCGCAAAACTCGGATTTGATACGGTATATCTGTGCACCGATCATGTCGGATATTATGAAAAATACGGCTGGCGTTTTATCGGGCTGTCCGAGAGTCTGTGGGGCGGCATGACGCGGGTTTATCAGATTGAGATTGGAAATCATGTACGGCTCCGTTAGACGGGACGCCGCTTATAAAACCCGGCTGCTTGATTTTATCCGCCGTGAATATCTCCCCGGCGCCGTTAGTATAACCGAAACACGGCGCGGTTTTTACGGGGAAACATACCGCCTGGAAACGCCGGAGCGCAGCTTTTTTGTCAAACTGGATTACTCCGCCGATCATAAATATATCTACCGGGACAGTTTCGCCTTTATCGAACACATGTGCGAATACGGAACAGACTGCATAGCGCGCGTTGTTAAGACGGTCAACGGGAGGCTTTATGCGTGTTTCGACGGCGCGATTTTAGGCGTTTTCGCCTGGGTTGACGGCGAGAATATCCAAAACGAACACACAAAGATCCGGGAATATCAACTGCTGGCTAAAATATATACAATCCCCGCCGCAGGGCTAAAACTGCGCCGGGAAACATTCGATACGGTTGAAGCCGATAAATTTTATGATTACCTCGCCCGGCTCCGTACATCGGCAGATAACGGGAATGTGGGGCAGATGCTTGACATAATCGATGAAAGACCGGAAGACATCGCACGCAACGCCCTGCGGTACAGACTGTTCGCACAGCGCTGCGCGGTTGTGTGCGAAAACTTCCATATCACACACGGCGACGCCGGGGGCAATATAATCGTAAACGGCAACAGGTTTTATATCATTGACTGGGATGACGTTAAACTGGCCCCGCCGGAACGCGACGGCTGGTTTTGCATGCATTGGCGCTGGGCAGCGGACGCGTTTGAAAATGCCATGCGGCAGAGCGGTATTGACCATACCCTGAATCCGGACACAGGGGCATATTATTGTTATCATAACTTTTTCATGTATCTCAATGCGTATCTGGCCGCATTTTTTCAACTGCCTGATAAACAGCGGGAACTCGCCGACAGCGTATCCGCATACTTTAACGGCTGGATAACCGAAAATCTGAGATATGCGGATAGTATTGAGTAGAAAGATCGGCTCATTGTCATTTCGAAAAGTGCATAAAAATCCCGCGGCGTTAACCGCGGCATTATTCAATTTATGTCAGCCTTCCGAGTTTGCGGCGACCTCGTTCATGGAATATTTTTCGGAATATTCATTGAACTGGTTTATAAATTGCTGATTGGGTTCATGTTTAACCCTGTACAGATATTCATGCATGTCCATTCGGTCATGGGAAATTTCAATTATGCAGCCTGCGATATTGGAACAGTGGTCGGCAATGCGCTCCAGAACCGTTATTAAGTCATTGAATATAAATCCCAGCTCGATGGTACATTCGTTTCTCTGCAAGCGGGTAATGTGCCGCTTTTTCATTTCACTCTTGAGATTATCGATAACCTCTTCCAGCGGTTCCAGTTTTGTGGCCAGCGGAATGTCGTTTTTAATGAATGACTCAACGGCTATTTCCACGGCTTCTTCAACAGCCGCCGTAATAACATTCAGCTCTTCCTTGGCGAATTCCGAAAAATATATGTTTTTATCATACATCTCCTGAAACGACGAGACAATGGATACCGAATAGTCGGCGATTCTTTCAAACTCCCCGATGAGATACAGCAGTCTGGCGTTTTCGGTAGTATCCTTTGCCGATAAACTCTGACCGGACAGTCTGACAAGATAGGTTCCCAGAGCGTCCTCATACACGTCGGTTTGCTGTTCGATTTCTTTTATTTTGAGCGCTTCTTTTTCATCGTAATTATCAATTAAAATCAGAGACTGTTTAAAGGCGGCAAGTGTGATTTTCGCCATTTCCTTTGCTACCGTTTTGCTCTGGTTTATGGCAATCGCCGGAGTGGAAAACAAGCGGGTATCGAGCAGCAGGGTCTTTTCCTGTTCATTGTCATCTTTAATCGTCTTATACGCCAGTTTCTCCAGCAGTCCGCTGAACGGAAGCAATATCGCGGTGCAGCAAATATTGAATGCGGTGTGAGTTATGGCGATGGTAACATGATTGGCTGTCTGACCCAACACAGCCGGTCTGAAGACATACATTACAATGGAATAAAGGGTAAGAAAGATAACCGTACCGATAATATTAAAGTATAAATGCACGATTGCCGCGCGCCGGGCGTTTTTATTTGTTCCTATGGAGGATAACAGCGCGGTAACGGTGGTACCGATATTCTGCCCCATTATGATGGGAATCGTTGTTCCGATTGTCACCTGTCCGGTGGAGGACAGCGCCTGCAGAATACCCAACGAAGCCGAAGAACTCTGAATTATAAACGTAAAAACAGCGCCTACCAATACGCCTAAAACGGGATTGGAGAACATGAGCAGCGCGTTGCGGAATCCCTCAACCTTCCCCAGCGGTGCGACGGCAGCGCTCATGGAGTCCATACCGTAGATCAGCGTTGCAAATCCGAGCAGTATTAAGCCGATGTCCTTTTTCTTGTCATTCTTTAGGAACATATAATAGATAATGCCAATTAACGCGAGAATAGGGGTAAAGGACGCGGGTTTGAGCAATTACACCAGCAGATTGTCGCCCTCAATACCCGCAAGGCTCAGAATCCATGCGGTAACCGTAGTACCGACGTTCGCGCCCATGATGACATGTATAGCCTGTTTGAGGGTCATAATGCCGGAGTTGACGAA
>JAQVWU010000165.1 GCA_028709565.1 Eubacteriales bacterium | reverse complement strand
CGGTTGATGTTGTAATTGAACTCGGCGGTGAAGATGCGAAGATTCTGTTTTTGACAAACGAAAAACATACCGAACCCGATCTTGAGGTCAGAATGAATGGATCGTGTGCCGGAGGTACCGGTGCTTTTATTGACCAAATGGCTACCCTCTTAAACATAACGCCGGACGAAATGAATAATCTTGCCGCGCGTCACGAAAAAATATATACAATTGCGTCGCGCTGCGGAGTTTTTGCGAAATCAGATATACAGCCTCTTCTGAATCAAGGCGCAAAAAAAACCGATATTTCCGCGAGTATTTTTCATGCGGTTGTCAATCAGACGATTGCCGGACTCGCGCAGGGGAGAAGTATATCCGGGAATGTGCTTTATCTCGGTGGACCGCTTACTTTTTTGTCTGAACTCAGACGCAGTTTTGATGAATCTCTTGATATTAACGGATATTGTCCGGATAATTCACTGTATTTTGTAGCTGCGGGCGCCGCTCTGTCCGATACAACCTATTCAGCATCGATAGATACCATGATCGATATATTTAACGCTTATAAAGCAAATGACAAATATATAAGCTGCGAACCTCTTTTTACCGATATTGATGATTATATAGAATTTAAAAAAAGACATGACGTTGATTATATAAATATCGATGGATGTGACAGCTTCAGCGGCGGAGTTTATCTGGGTATTGACGCTGGTTCGACTACTGTCAAGATGGTGATAACCGACGATGACAACAATATTATCTTATCTCAGTATCAGCCCAATAACGGTAATGCAATTCCGGTAATAAATGAATTTTTAAATCGTTTTTATAATAAATATCCGGAAGCCTATATTATAGCAAGTGCCGTGACGGGCTACGGGGAAGATCTGATAAAAAACGCGTTCAGATTGGATTACAATGTCGTGGAGACAATCGCGCACTTTACCGCGGCTCATTATTTTCGGCCAAATGTTGATTTTATTATAGATATCGGCGGACAGGATATAAAATGTTTTAAAATCCATAACGGTGCCATTGACAATATATTTCTGAACGAAGCCTGCTCATCCGGCTGCGGTTCTTTTTTACAGACTTTCGCCGGGGCGTGGGGCATGTCTATCGCGGAGTTCGCGGAAAAGGGAATATTCGCCGACCGTCCGGTCGATTTGGGTTCACGCTGCACGGTTTTTATGAATTCATCGGTAAAACAGGCGCAGAAGGATGGGGCTTCAATCGAAAACATTTCCGCAGGACTTTCTATCAGTATTGTGAAGAACGCGCTTTATAAAGTTATTCGCGCCTCTTCCGTCGATGAACTCGGTGAAAACATTGTTGTGCAGGGCGGCACATTTTTAAATGACGCGGTGCTGCGCGCCTTTGAAATGGAGATCGGGCGCGACACTGTAAGACCTAACATTGCCGGTCATATGGGTGCTTACGGATGCGCCCTGTATGCCAGGAAAAGGGCTGAAAAAGATGGAGTTTCGGCAAGCAAAATTTTAACACGGGATGAACTCGGTACATTTACGCATAAAATCAATGCCGTAACATGCGGCAGATGCCCCAACAATTGTCGTCTTACAGTGAATATATTTGATAACGGCCGGAAATATATTGCCGGCAATCGCTGTGAAAAGCCGCTTGCCGCTGACGGAAAAGCGAGAAAATATGATATAAATCTATATGCATATAAAAGATCCTTGCTTGAGGCTTATGTACCGATAACTGGAAACCGCGGTAAAATAGGCATCCCTATGGTTTTAAACATGTTTGAATTGTATCCATTTTGGCATACGCTGTTTACCGGACTTGGTTTTGAGGTTGTTAAATCACCCCCGTCGGGACGCGCTTTATATCTTGACGGGCAGCACTCGATTCCTTCCGATACGGTATGTTATCCTGCAAAGCTTGTCCACGGTCATATAAACGCCTTAATCTCATCAGGGGTTGAAACGATATTTTATCCTTGCATGACATACAATGTTGACGAAAACAAAGGAGACAATCATTATAACTGCCCGGTAGTCGCTTATTATCCGGAGGTTATCGCGACAAATGTTCCCGAAATTAATAATGTCAGATTTATATATAATTATTTCGGGATTCACAGAAAAAATGATTTCATCGAAAAGTTTTATTCAAGCATATCCGGATATTATAAAGATATTACACGGGCTGAAACAGAAAAGGCGATTAATGCCGCATATGACGAATATGATAAATTTATGTCGGCCATACAAAAAAAAGGTCATGAATATTTAGCAGAAGCGAAAAACCGTCATATGAAAATTCTCATTCTTGCGGGCAGACCATATCATATAGATGAGGATATAAACCACGGAATAGATCAATTAATATGTGAACTGGGAGCGGCTGTTATTTCGGAGGATGCGATTGCGGATACTGTTGAAAAATTCGATACAAGAGTATTAAATCAATGGACCTACCATTCACGTCTCTATTCTGCTGCGAGGTATATTATTGATTCCGGCGATCATGATATTAACCTTGTTCAACTTGTTTCCTTCGGATGCGGAGTGGACGCCATAACAACCGATGAGGTTCGCTCTATACTTGAAAACGCAGGCAGAATTTATACACAGATTAAAATCGATGAAATAACAAACCTTGGCGCAGTCAGAATAAGATTACGCAGTTTGTTTGCTGCGCTGGAAAACGATTAGATTTATAATACCCGGGACGTAAAAAAAGTAATTCGATAAAGTATTATAACATAAGTTGTTGAGGAATTTATGGCAAACGTAACTCCGAGAGTGGAATTCACAAAAGAAATGAAGCGTGATTATAAGGTATTAATTCCGAATATGGCACCGATTCATTTTGAATTATTAAAAAATCTGTTTTGTTATTATGGATATGATATGGAACTGCTGTATAATGACGGCAGGGAGGTTGTTGATACCGGTTTAAAATATGTCCATAATGACACCTGTTATCCCGCTTTGTTGGTTATAGGTCAGATGATAAATGCGCTGGAGAGCGGCAAATATGATGTGAAAAAGACCGCACTTATGATAACGCAAACCGGCGGGGGCTGTCGCGCATCCAATTATATTCTTTTGCTGCGTAAGGCTTTGATTAAAGCGGGCATGTCGTATGTACCGGTCATTTCACTCAATTTGTCAGGGCTTGAAAAAAACAGCGGATTTGTTTTTACAATTCCTATGATGGTCAAGTCATTATATGCGCTGGCATATGCCGATATGGTTATGTTGTTGGATAATCAGGTAAAACCATATGAAATTAATACAGGCGACAGCGCCGAAAGGGTAAAATACTGGGTTGAAAATCTGAGCAAAGAATTGGAAACGGCAAGTATAACATCATTTTCCGCAAAAAACGTCGGCAAAACAATGGACAGAATAGCTAAAGACTTCGCCGCAATACCGGTAGAAAAAAGAAGGAAATTGAAAGTAGGCATTGTGGGAGAAATATATGTAAAATATTCGTCACTCGCCAACAACGGTCTTGAAGAATTTCTGGCATCACAAAATTGCGAGGTTATGGTTCCCGGTATTTTGGCATTCATTATTTTCAAACTGGATAACCGCATAGAAGATATAAAATTATACGGCGGCAGCAAAGCGAAGATGGCGTTGATGAATTTATTTATGGAATTTTTCCTAAAAATAGAAAAGATTATGATTACCGCAGTACAGCAGACAAACAGATTTAACGTGCCATCTCCCTATAGTCATTTAAAACAACTTGCTTCCCGTGTTATCGGAGCAGGCTGTAAGATGGGAGAAGGATGGCTGCTGACAGCGGAAATGATGGAACTTATTGAAAACGGATATCCGAATGTTGTATGCGCTCAGCCGTTCGGTTGTCTTCCCAATCATATCGTAGGGAAGGGTATGATTCGTAAATTAAAAGAACTGTATCCAAAATCAAACATAGTGCCGATTGACTATGATCCCGGCGCTACAAAGGTAAACCAGGAAAATCGTATTAAATTAATGCTTGCCGTAGCAAATGAGAACCACAATTAAAAAACGGGCATATAATCGAAAACAGTTACATGTCCGTTTTAATTTAGTTTTAATTTATTCGATCTTTTTTAATTTTGCGTATGTCGCCATTAATTTTTTGGTTCCGCTGTCATCAAAGGCGATTTCATAAAGTATATCCGCACCCATCAGTGTGGCTGACAGAATCTCCCCCCGGCCGAAGGTAGCATGGGAAACCGTATCACCTGTTTCAAATGCCTCATCAACTACAACCGGACGCAGAATCGTTGAAGCGGAATCCGCGCGCTTGAAGAATTCTTTTGACATCATATTTCTTCTCGCACGTTCACGTTTAGCCGGTGATTTGGAAGAACCGGCACGACTTTCTTCCTCGAGTCTTGCTGCGGCTTTTGCTTCCGCCGCGGCTTGTTGTTTCTTTAAAAGATCACTGTCAAGATAATCGTCCGGGATTTCTTTTACAAAACGTGACAGTTGATTATATTGTGTGCGGCCGTATAATGTTCTCTCACGCACATGCAGACAATATAGCCGTTCTCTGGCGCGTGTTATGGCTACATATGCAAGACGCCTTTCTTCTTCAAGGTCTTCGGTATTTAAGGCCGATTGCATTCCCGGGAATATATTTTCCTCAAAACCGGGTATGAAAACGATAGGGAATTCAAGACCTTTGGCGTTATGTATGGTCATTAAAACTACCGCATCTGAGTCATTATCATAATTATCTATATCGGCAATCAGCGCGACTTCTTCAAGAAATGATTCCAGAGTAGGGTTTTCATTATTCCTTTCGAATTCAACAGCGTTCGTCATTAATTCACGGATATTGTCCAGCCGATCGGCAGCCTCCTCACCGGTATCCAGGAGCATACTCTGATAACCGGTTAACTCAATTGTCTTTTCAATTAACACAGGAAGTCTTTCGGTTTGTGATATTTCATATAAACCGTTTATTAAATTAGTAAAATCGTGCAACTTCGGAGCAAACTTCGATATGGCTGTATAATGCTCGGCATTTTCCATGACATCAAACATACTCATGCCCTCATGTGTCGCGAGCTGCTCAACGGCATTTACAGTGATATCGCCTATTTTTCGTTTTGGTTCATTTATGATACGCCGTAACCGCAGGTTGTCGCCATGATTGTTGATTACGCAAAGATAGGCCAAAATATCCTTGATTTCTTTGCGTTCATAAAATCGAAGCCCGCCTATAATGCGATAAGGGATACCGCTTTTGGCGAATACCTGTTCAAGGCTATTGGACTGAGCGTTGATTCGATACAGCACTACAAAATCACTGAAAGGTCTTTTTTCCCTGATCGAATGTTCGGCGATTTTATTTATGATATACCGGGCTTCTTCGGTTTGGTTTTCAAGTCTTTTCAGACAAACTTTTTCTCCTTCACAGTTTGTTGTGAAAAGCTGCTTGCCGCGTCGGCTGATATTATTACTTATCACGGCATTGGCGGAGTTCAGAATGTTTTGTGTTGACCTATAGTTTTGTTCCAGTTTAACTGTCTTTGTATCTTCCAATTCGCGGTCAAAATTTAATATGTTTTCAATACAGGCGCCGCGAAATTTATAAATGCTCTGATCGTCATCTCCTACAACCATAAGGTTCCTGTGGTGTTCGGCCAGCAATTTAACAAGTGTAAACTGCGCGTTATTTGTATCCTGATATTCATCGACACATATATATCTGAAACGTCTTGTTAAATAGCTGCGTGCTTCGCTGTTGTTTTGTAATAAAAAGACTGTTCGCATTATTATGTCATCGAAATCCAATACATTGGCTTCGTTAAGCCATTTTTGATATTCACGATATACGGCCGCAATCTTTCTTTTCAAATATTCATCACCGACGTCTATCTCAAAATCATCAGGAGTCATCAGCTGATCTTTAGCCCGGCTTATGGCGTTCAATACGGACTTTATTGCGAGTGCTTTTTCGTCAATGTTCAGAGATTTTAAAATCAAACCGATAACTCGTTTTGAATCTTCGGTATCATATATTGTAAATCCCGGGGAAAGCCCGGCAGCATCACTGTATTTGCGTAAAAAACGCATACAAATGGAATGGAATGTTCCGGCCCATATTTCATCCGATGAGCCTCCGCCGGGCAGATTGCCAACGGTCTGGGCAAGTCGCTGTTTCATTTCGTTTGCAGCTTTGTTTGTAAAGGTTATGCTTAATACTGCCCACGGTGGACAGGGATTAACGGCATATGATGTTAATATCCGTTCTATGTCCGCATTGTCATATGATTGAGCTTTTTCAAGTTCATGTATGTTATCTTCTGTCAAACCGTCCGGAATTGATTCGGAATAATACGCGTCTCCGTATTTTATTATAAAAGCTATGCGCTGAGTAAGTACGGTGGTTTTGCCGCTTCCGGCGCCCGCTAATACAAGCAGCGGTCCGTTAACAGAAAATACCGCTTCACGCTGCGCGGCATTTAAAAAAGAATATAATTTATTAAACAGCGCGCGTTTTAATTCGATGAATCGTTCCTTGAGTTTATGATTATTGTTGTCCATTTTTACCTCCTGACACGGTTATAATAACATATCATACATATATTTTACCGCGAAAACGATAAAATAGCAATCCAAATCACGCTTAAAATAATAAGTTATTATATTTATATGTGATAATAACGGTGTAAAGTTATTAAAATTGCACAACATATATGTTTCTTTAAAAACATAATATGATATGCTGTAATTAAATTG
>JAQVWU010000164.1 GCA_028709565.1 Eubacteriales bacterium | reverse complement strand
GGGTACATACGCGAGGTTTACATCCAGCACTATGGCGGCGTCGGGGTCTATATCATATGATCCGATTTTAGCTCCCAGGGCGCTGACCTCTTCTTTACATGAACAAAGAAGACAGATGTCCCAGCCGACATCCGCGCCGTCAATAAGACGCATGATTTCGGCTGCCGCCGCAACGGAAGATTTATTGTCATAACCCTTGCCGGCAACGCAATTATTCAGCAATTCAAGATTTCCCGGTTTGAAACCGACCGGCGTGCCTGTCTCAACCCCCTTTTGCACAAGGTCCTCTGAAGACAGCCCCGTATCGATCAGCAGATCGCCGATCTGGGGAAGGGTATTGCTTTCACCGGGCTTTTGCAGGTGGGGAGGCATTACACAGACAACTCCGTATACCGGTTCGCTGCCATAGATAATCACCTCACCCGCGAGCAATATGCGGGTATCAATACCCCCGATATTTGTTACGCGGATAAACCCGTTTTCCTTGATTTCCGTAACCATCATGCCTATTTCATCATAATGGGCATCAATCAGCAGCCGGGGCGCGTTCGGTTTTTCCGACCTTTTGATAAACATGATGTTCCCGTTCGGTGTGTGATGGGATTCATCGAAATATTTCATCAGGGCACCGCGTAATTTGTCGGCTGTATGATATTCAAAACCGGCGATACTCATCGAATCGGTAATATCAAACAGCAGTTGCTTTAATCCTTCCATGTTTTTAGATATCCTTTCGGCTTTATTTATTATAAACTATAAACTATAAATTGTTGATAATATTCTTGAAGAGGCTGCCGCGCGCTTCGAAATTGGGAAAGGCGTCAAAACTGGCGCAGGCGGGGGACAGTAAAACTATATCGCCATCTGACGCGGCAGAAACGGCGGTCATTACCGCGTCGGTAAAATCGGGTCGTTCATATATATCCGGTTTGCTTCCCGGATACGCGTCAAGGGCCGCTTTGATTTTGGCTCCGGTGGCGCCCGTCAGTACCGCGGCTTTTGACATGCGGCATAAAGGTTCGGCCAGGGGTTCAAAAGGTATTTGTTTATCATAACCGCCGCAGATAATAATAACCTTTTGATTGAATGACCCGAGAGCCGCAATCGTGCGGGTCGGGGTTGAATCGATTGAGCTGTTATAATATGAAACCCCGTTCATTCTGCGCACCAGTTCACAACGATGCTCAACGCCTCCGAAGGTTTGCGCCACATGTCCGATATCTTCACGGGAAATAAATTCATACGCTGCCCCGATGGCAGCCATGTAATTTTCGGCGTTATGGGTGCCCAGCAGCAGGATATCGGAAACCGGTATTACCGGGTGCTCCCTGTAATAAATTAATCCGTTTTTAGTGTGGATTCCGTTCTCGCTCATAAAAAACAAAACCTCGGCGTCCGGGCGCGCTTCTTCGGCCATGGCGCGGGTAACCGTGTCGTTGTATTTCAATACCAGCTTGCGATTGCGTTCATGCAAAAATATATTCTTCTTTGCCGATACATATTCATCCATCGAAAGATGGTAATCAAGATGATTCGGAGAGATATTTGTAATTACCGATATATCGGGTGAAAGGGTCATCGTGTGAAGCTGAAAGCTGGATAATTCAACTACCGCGATATCGTCCCCCGACATGGCTTCCGCTTCCGGCAGCAGCGGACGCCCTATATTGCCCCCTAAATAGACATGCTTTTTGGCCTCGGTCAGCATTTTATATATCAGCGTCGAGGTGGTCGTCTTGCCGTCGCTTCCGGTGACCCCGATTATTTTGGCGGGTGTTATATGAAAGAACAGCTCCATCTCAGAGGTCAATACCGACCCGGACGCAACCGCCCGGGCGATTTCTGGTTTGTCGTAGCGTATACCCGGCGTGCGGAATATATAATATTCATTAAGATTATCGAGATACCCTTCACCGCATATAACCCTGACCCCTTTTTGCTCAAGCCCGTCTGCAGCCGAACCGAGTTTATCACGCGACTTTATGTCCCGCGCCGTAACGGTCACATCATGCGCCAGTAAATAATCGATAAGAGGCAGGTTTGAAGCACCCAGACCCACAACCGCCGCGGTTTTATTCTTTAACGCGTTTTCAGAATACATCATATATCAGTTATCAGTCCTCCCGTATAACCTGGAAAAAACAACTATATGCATATATAATATTATATATTATTATTTGGTTTTGACAACCATAATATATTAATATATTAAAAAATTTCACTGTTTTCTTAACCGGCAGCCGTTCATACCGGTTTAACAATAAAATATTATAATATAATCCGCATGCTTCAGACAGACGTGAAAGAAAGGTGATACTTATTATGAATGTTATGCATAAAATTGCATCCGCCGTGCTTGCGGCACTTCTCCTGATTGCGATGACCAACTGTTCGGATAACGCGGACATCAAGGATATCGACACCGCCGCTCCGGATTCCGAAGCACAGACCGAGGTTACAAACGCGCGGTCCGACGTTGAAGTGAATAATTATGAAGGCTATGTCTTTAAAATCGTTTCCACAAACCAAAATGACAGACAAACCGATTTTATCGCCGAGGAGGAAAACGGCGATACCCTCAATGACCTGGTCTTCCGCCGCAACATGCACGTTGAAGAAACATATAATATCGCGATTGAAACGACGGGCATGGATTTCGGGTCGCTAAATTCATTGATACAAAAAAATGTCAGCTCGGGAGACAATTCCTACGACCTGCATATGTCCAACGCGACCGCGTATACACTTGCGTCGGGCGGTTATTTAATCCCGCTAAACAATATGCCGGGGTTGGATATTTCAAAACCCTGGTGGGATCAGGACGCCATCTCGGGCATGTCTATCGGAGGCAATATCTACATGATAACCGGTGACATCACCCCCAACGGCATGCTGTCGTCGGAATGTGTATTATTTAACAAGCGGTTATTTGATGACCGGGGTATCGATTACCCATACGACAGCGCGTTTGCCGGCACATGGACACTGGATGAAATGTACGCCATATGCGGGGATCTTACGGAAGACATTAACGGCGACGGGATATTTGACCCTAAAGATGACCTTTTCTCCATAACATGCTGGTTTGACGCGGCCCATGGCTTCTTTTACGGCGCGGGAGGACAAATGACCGAGAAGGACGCCGATGATATACCGTCGCTTAGTTGGGATATAGAAGATTATACAAACATTTATATGAAAATATACGATGTGATTATAACGTCAAACGGATTTTATTCTACAACCGACCACGAATATTCTTTCAAGGTTTTTGAGGAGGGACGCGCTTATTTCTGCGAACTTTCTTTCCAGAAGGTCGGCACCTTTCTGCGCAACATGAATGACGATTATGGTGTGCTGCCCCTTCCCAAATACGATGAGGCCCAGTCCCGTTATGTGTCGGATATGACCGGTGCCTGCTCTATGCTTGTCGTGCCCGTCACGGCGGAGGATGAAGAAAGAACCGGGAATATAATTGACGCCCTGGGTGCCGCTGCGTATGATATGATCTCCCCCAGTCTGTATGATGTCATAGCGTCGGTGAAAAATGTACGGGACGAAGAATCGGCGGAGATGGTTCAGCTGATAATACGCAACCGTGTGTTTGATATGTCACATATGTATTATATCGCCGGCGATGATTTTGTTTACGATCTGTTAAAGGCGAAGAGCACCGATGTCGCTTCCTATTTCGCACAACGCGAGTCGGCGGCTCAAAAAACCATCACAAAGTTAATAGACGATTTCATGGCTAACAACCAATAAATATAAGCCGATAACAGCAAATGACATACCGCGTTTATAACGGTATGTCATTTTTCGGTTGAATCAGGCCTGTAAGCCGGGTTCTGTCACACCTGAAGTGTTACGATCATCTGTCTCGACTATACGTTGCCGTACAGCTCATGCCTCCTGCGGGAATACGCCGGGCAGACGCCGCTTTTCAGCGTCCCGCGAACGGTGTTGCTTCGGATAGGGTTTACATTTGCGCAAAGTCGCCAGTGCGCCGGTGAGCTCTTACCTCACCTTTCCATCCTTACCCTTTCGGGCGGTTTATTTCTGTTGCACTTTCCCTGAGGTCGCCCTCGGCGGACGTTATCCGTTATCCTGCCCTGTGAAGCCCGGACTTTCCTCATAATAATACCTTTCGGCTCAATATTACGCGACCGTATAGCCTGGTTCATAGTTAATTATACTATAAAAACGGAGGTATGTCAATATACCGAGCGCTGTTTTTGATTTTACCCGGAGTATAACAAAATATACTGGTTGAAAAAAACTAAAAATATGATATAATTATAGTATAATGATTCTAATTAAAAATCGCAAAATCGGAAAATCAAAATAAAACGGACGGGATAAAATTGCTTAATCGTAATACTGCATATAAAACTACCCTATACGGACAGAGTTATCTGTTCATAGCCGAAACAGCGTTAATACTGTTAATGCTGATTGTTAAACTCGGCTTTTTTTATAAATATATCGGAATCGGAAGTTTCTCGGCGGTAATGTGCGCGGCTACCGTATTTATGGTAATGTCAGTTTATCTGATTGTAATGCGGACCGCGGTTTTTAATCCGGCGACTTTTTTAAAGATTATCTATACAATCATCTGTTTGTTTTTATTTGCGGACAGGGTTTATTTTTCATATCTGAATAAATTGCCGAGTTTTTCGGCGGCTAAAATGATGCACCAGCTGCCCGACATTTGGGATATGGTAATGCAGCTTGTTACATTTGACCATGCCGTTTATATACTGGACCTGCCTTTATTACTGATTTTCGATGTAAATTTCAAGAAACGTACATATGACAGGATGATAACAAAAAACACTTCGGTTCACCTGCAGAAAAACGCCCTGCGTTTTACCGCCGTGCTGATTATTGCATGTTTGATTTTCATAGGAGCCGCGGCATTGCGTGTCGATTTTAATCTGTCATATCTGAAAAACGAAATAATCACCTACCATACATACGACGCATTAAAATTGATCATGGGCAACGCCTCCGCCCGGAATATAGAGGTTTCGAAGTATATGCAGTCGGTTTCAAAACCCGTATCCGCATATTACGGCATAGGCGCGGGCAGAAACGTTATAACCATTCAGGTTGAAGCGCTGCAGGATTTTGTAATCGGACTTGAGTATAACGGACAGGAGATAACGCCTAATCTGAACAGACTCATTGCCGGCGAATCGCTCTATTTTGAAAACTATTATTACCAGATCGGCGGGGGGAACACTGCAGACGCGGAGTTTATGGTAAACAATTCGCTGTACCCCCCCGAAGATGAAGCGGCCTATGTTAAATATAACGACGGCATTGACTTTTACGGACTGCCGTATATCTTAAAAGACAACGGCTACGGCGGGGCGTACGCCTTCCACGGTTACAAAGGGGAGTTCTGGAACCGCGAAAAAGCATATCCGAATCAGGGTTTTGACGATTACATAAGCGAAGAGGATTTTGAACTTACCGAAACATTTAATATGGGTCTGTCGGATGTCAGCTTCTTTTCCCAGACGATGGCCCATTTGAAATCATACAAACAGCCCTTTTACGCTTTTCTAATAACGCTGTCCTCGCATTTCCCGTATGTTATCCCGCAGGAATACCGTGAGCTGGATTTATTGCCCGAAGACACAAACACACTCACGGGCGATTACCTGCAGGCAATGCGCTATCTGGATTCCGCGCTGGGTCTTTTCATAGATGGTTTAAAGCAAGCCGGTATATACGACAACAGTGTAATCTCAGTCTACGGAGACCATTACGCGATACCGAGCAGCGACCCGGCCAGCTATCGTATGATGTCCGGACTCCTGGGCCACGATTATTACGAAGAGGATATCTTTAAAGTGCCCTTTATAATCAATATCCCGGGCAGCGGTGTAAACGAAACCATACAAACCATAGGCGGTCATATCGATAATCTGCCCACCATGCTGCATATACTCGGCATTGAGAACACCGGGGGCATTATGTTCGGCAATAATCTTATATCCGCCGAATGCGGTATCGTATATCAGCAGACTCATATGGCAAGAGGGTCGTTTATATCCGATGATGTAATTTTATACTACCCGGGGAACGGTATAATGAAATATGCCGCCGCAATCAATCGAAAAACCGGTGAGAATACCGGCGTTGACGGTTACGGCGACATTATTAGCGACGCAAAAAAGACATTTGATGAATGTGACGCGCTGATAAGCACGAATAAAGTGGTAATAAAATAATTATTTAATTATCTGTATTTGTCTAGATAAGCTATATATTCGTCTTTGGTCATTCGGGCTTTGTATTCGGATTTGATGCGTTTTGCCCTTTCGGCGTTGTCGTACAGCAGGTCTATAACGGTCATTGCCATAATCTTGGCGGGCATTATATATGCTGTGTCTTCATCGGCAACCGAAAAATCGCGGCTGTGGGCGTTTCCGGAAAATCCGCCCATCGAAGGATGTATACACGGAATCAGGGCGCTCAGATCCCCCGTATCGGTGGACCCGGTCATGTTTATATTGCGTCTGAGTTTGTCATTGGGGATGAACGCCGCGGCGTTTTGTTCAAACAGGCAGGTGAGCTCTTCGTCTTGAAGCAACGGCAGATAACCCGGGGTATCGATGATTTCGGCTGCCGCCCCGACGGCCATGGCCGCGCCGGTTATCGAACGGTTCACCTTTGTTGCGGCGTCATCGATGGCTTCAACGGAGGCACCGCGCC
>JAQVWU010000163.1:3408-6772 GCA_028709565.1 Eubacteriales bacterium | reverse complement strand
CGGGGTTTTCGTAGCCGCTGAGAGATTCGCGGTAATAGCGGCGGTATTCGGGCAGTTGCCTGCGCCCCGCGACAATGCCCCGGGTGAGGTCGGCCGCGTCGGCGCCGTTGATGTCGTAGACATGGCCGACATTGGAGCCGCCGATGCCGCTGTCCGGCCGGTCGCTCAGGTCGGCGATGCGCCACATGCCCGAATGGTGTCGGTCCTCGTGGGTAAAGACGCCGTCGGCGAAGGCGTCCTCCAGGGCGCGGCTGTCCGGTCTGACCACCCGCGGCCAGTCGATGCCCGCCCAGATGCCACACAGGGTGGCGGGCATTACCTTCCCCTCCTCGTCGCCGTATTCGTATTCGGCTCCGGCATAGACGGCCAGGTCGCCGTCGCCGGTGCAGTCGATAAATACCTTTGCCCTGACGGCAAACAGCGATTCACCGTCGGCGTGTTTGGCGGCGCAGACGGCGTATTCGATTATTCCGTCCTTTTTTATCACGTCGATAACCGAGGTATGAAACTGGAAGCGCGCCCCGCTGTCGGCGATCATATCGTCATAGCACCGCTTGAGGGTCTCCACGGGGATGCTCATCGGGCAGTGCTTTTTGAACGATTCCGGCGATTTCGACGCGATATAGTCGTAAACCTCCCGCCCGATACCCGCGGCGAGGAAGTTCTCACCGTCGCCGAAGGTCATAAACGCCGGCACCAGCATGTTGACCCCCGCGCCGCCGAAGGCCGAATAGGTCTCGGCGATAAAAACATCGGCCCCCTGTCTCGCCGCGGCCACTCCCGCCGCCACCCCCGCGGGTCCGCCGCCCGCTATAAAGACATCGGCTTGGTGCCTTACCGGTATCCGCTTCCGATAGGTAAGCGCATCGCCATTATCAGTAAATTCAATCATCTCGTAATCCTCCGATCCGTATAACCAATTTTAATCAATAAATCGATTTTAACATATAAAACACAATATATCAAGGCATTTTAGACCCTTAGCGCACAGAATTAAAAAGCGCGAAAAAAAGACGCCCCGGCGGGCGTCGGGACATTATTTATGTTTATTTAAATCGGCTATGCAATCGAAACAGACAAGCCTGCCTTTAAAATATGTTACGTCTCCGGCGTTCTGGCAAAATACGCACGCCGGCTCATACTTCTTGAGGATGATGGTGTCCTCGTCGGTGAATATCTCCAGACCGTCCTTTACGTTGATATCCATTATGTTTCTGATTTCGATGGGCAGCACTATTCTGCCGAGTTCGTCCATTTTTCTAACAATTCCCGTAGCTTTCATTTTAAGACTCTCCGTTCTGTGTTTATTAATCTTAATTTATGTTAACTCTTACATTTTAACATATCCTTTGAAGAATGCCAATATTCAACGTCTTTTGTCAAAAAAATGGCATATAATCAGATATACCGCATTTACAGAGAACGTGCGGCGGCAAAAAAATTGACATTAAAATGTTGACTTGTATAAAAGTATATGATATATTTATTACATATCAAAACCCGCCACAGGATTTTGTAATAAAATCTTAAACAGAGGAAGCAGCCTATGAACAAAAACAAAAACAAAAAAAACATCATTATCATCGGAGCCGCCGGACGGGACTTTCATAATTTCAACACGGTATACCGCGGGAACCCGCTATATAATGTAGCCGCCTTTACCGCCGCTCAGATACCCGATATCGACGGACGCAAATACCCCGCCGAGCTGGCAGGCGATTTATACCCCGAGGGCATCCCCATCTACCCCCAGGATAAACTGCCCGAACTCATCGGGGAACTGGATATAGACGAATGCGTGTTTGCCTACAGCGACGTGAAATATGAGACTGTCATGTCGGTTTCGGCCATAGTCAACGCGGCGGGGGCCGATTTTACCCTGCTCGGACCCGCAGCCACCTCGCTTAAAAGCACCAAGCCGGTCATCTCGGTCTGCGCCGTGCGCACCGGGTCGGGAAAAAGCCAGACCTCCCGCAAGATTATCGAACTGCTCATGGAAAAAGGACTCAGGGTGGTCGCCGTGAGGCACCCCATGCCCTACGGCGATCTGGTCGCCCAAAGGGTTCAGCGCTTCGCCACGGTGGATGACCTGAAAAAGCACAACTGCACCGTTGAGGAGATGGAGGAATACGAGCCCCATGTGGAACGCGGCAACATCATCTATGCCGGCGTCGACTATGAGGATATCCTGCGCGCGGCGGAAAACGACCCCGACGGCTGCGATGTTATCCTCTGGGACGGAGGCAACAACGACTTTTCCTTCTATAAAGCCGACCTGTCGGTCACGGTAGCCGACCCCCACAGGGCCGGGCATGAACTGAGCTATTATCCCGGCGAGGTCAGCCTGAGGATGGCCGATGTGGCGGTCATCAATAAGATAGACAGCGCGACGGCCCAGTCGATTGCCATCGTTGAGCAGAACACCAAAAAAATCAATCCGAACGCCGTGATAGTCAAAGCGGAGTCGGGCATAACGGTGGATAACGAAGCGCTTATCCGGGGCAAGAGAGTGCTGGTCGTCGAGGACGGTCCTACCCTGACCCACGGCGAGATGAAACTGGGCGCGGGAACCATCGCGGCTCAGCGGTTCGGCGCAAAAGAGCTTGTAGATCCGCGTCCCTATACGGTGGGCAAACTGAAGGAAACGTTTAAAATCTATCCGAATATCGGCGTTCTGCTGCCCGCCATGGGTTACGGCGAACAGCAGCTGCGCGACCTTGAGCAGACCATCAACGACACCGACTGCGACACCGTTATTATAGGCACCCCCATTGACCTCAACCGCATTATTACAATAAAAAAACCCTCCACCCGGGTGCATTATGAACTCAACGAGGTAGGCAGCCCGAATCTTAGCGAAATCATCGGAGACTTTATAAAGCAGCATAATTTATAAGAAGGTTCCCCTGTCCGTTTAACGGGGCGGGGAACAAAGAATCGTCGCGCATTAGAGGGTGCGTCTTAGGGATTTTTAATTCAGCAAAACATCGGCATGGCATGGTATGCGTTACCCGGCTGCGCCGATTTTTTTTGTTTTGTTGCGGATGCAGAAACCGGCAGGTCAAATTCGCCAATGCAGTAATAAACGATTTTGATACGCTGCACGCGCATGCCGTCACTAAAGTGGCTCGGATGTCAAGACAAAATTTTCGATATTAATAAGTGAACCATTATCCAATAATATACCGTGTTATGCGGCCGAAACAATATCACCGAATATATACAGATAATAATCCTCCAACGACGGTGTAAGCGTTTTCGCCCGTTCTGTCGGTCTCTCCTCCGCCAGCACGCGCAGCAGCACGTCTGAACTCCCCTCATCCCGCGCAATGTTCGTTACGCGGAATTTATCCTGCATTGTTTG
>JAQVWU010000163.1:0-3308 GCA_028709565.1 Eubacteriales bacterium | reverse complement strand
CCAACGACGGTGTAAGCGTTTTCGCCCGTTCTGTCGGTCTCTCCTCCGCCAGCACGCGCAGCAGCACGTCTGAACTCCCCTCATCCCGCGCAATGTTCGTTACGCGGAATTTATCCTGCATTGTTTGCACCTCAGATTCATCACACGGAACATGCCATACCTTGCCTTCTATCTTTCCGGTCAATTCGTGCGGAGAGGCGTTGTCTGCGATAACCCCCTTTTTCAGCATGATTATATCCCGCGCGATGAATTCAATGTCCGAGACCACATGGGTGGCAATTATTACGATTTTATTGAATGCTGTCTTCGATATATAGTTGCGTATGGCAATCCGCTGCTTCGGGTCAAGTCCGGCGGTCGGCTCATCGAGTATGAGAATCTCCGGATTGCCCAGCACGGCCTGGGCCAGAGCCAGGCGCTGTTTCATACCGCCGGACAGCGCGCCAATCTTGCGGCGCGGTACATCGTCCAGTTCCACTGCCGAAAGAATCTCGGGAATCTGTATATTTGCCTCCGCCTTGTCAAGTCCTTTCAGAGCGGCCATATACCACATGAAACGCTCGACGGTAAAGTTGAGATACAGTCCCGGATACTGCGGCATAAAGCCGAGTTTTTCGCGGAAACGGACCCCCATCTTCAGCGCGTTTTCGGTATTGCCGCTATCGTCGGTGTATGTTATTTCCCCGCTGTCGGCTTTAAGATTATCGGTTATGATATTCATAAGCGTGCTTTTGCCGCTGCCGTTCGGACCAAGCAGGGCATAGATGATGGGCACAAAACCTGAGGAAAAGTCGGTCAGCGCTTTATTGGACCCATAAGACTTGCTTATATTGTTGACAGATAATTTCACCTTTTGTATCCCCTTCCGTACCATTTGACGTACATTATATGATTTAAAACAATCACGGCTCCGGTGCATACGAGATATGTCGGAAGCGCGTTAAAAACGTTCAGCGGAGCCATAAAATTTGCGGCGCTGACGGCATTCAATACCGATACGCCGTATTTATCCGTTACATAGGGAATAAATACCGCCAATGTTGAAACAACCATTGTTTTGACCCTGTTTTCAAATATTCCGGATATAACCGTTACAAACACAAAAAGAAGCATGCTTCCGATGGCGGTTACGATTTTATACAGAATTACATATGTGCCTATACTCATGTCGACGGCAATATCAGCGAAGCGCGGCATGCTTATTATATTTACCGACAGATAATTCACATTATAATTCGTCAGCAGAAAGTAAAGATCGATGCCGCTGAAAATCAAATAAACGGCGGCCGCAAGTGTCAGTGAAAATATCAGCTTCCTGCGGTATACGGGTTTTCGCCCCCGTTTTGAAAGCCGCAGGATTTTTGAAAATCCGGAGTCATATTCGAACGCGAATATATTTCCGCACATGAACACCGTGGTCAGCACCATGACTATATCGAGGGGCGCCGCGAGATAACGGTCGATTCCTTCTTCGTAAATAAATTCGACTCCGGGACGGGAATCGGCTATGCCGACAAGATAATCCCTGCGGTCGCACAGCCGGTCACACGCGTGTCTGCAATAGAACGCATAATTATACCTGTTCATATAATCACGGTATTCGTCAATTGTAATCTTTCCGTTTCCGAATGCTTCCACTGCCGACGAATATTGATTCAATGTACTGTCAATATAATTTTTTTCATTTTCTATATATGAAAGATTATCATCGGTCACCGGTCCGGCCACCCGCGCTATATAATCCATATATATCATTTCGGACGAATTGATATGCGGATCGTAATAAATGCCGGACATTATACATTTCAGTACGAACGACGCGGCCAGGATCAGGAATCCGGAGCCGCATATCATATGTTTATAACCCTCCGCAGAGAACAGCGACAGGGGATTAAATACCGTTGCGGACCGCTTGTTTTCGCGCCGGACGCGTATTGCCGGTGCCGGACGGTGCAGCAGGGCGCCTGTAATGAATACCGTTATAAGAAGCAGCGCGGATATTAATATAACAACGGTATAGTCAGCGCAATTATCAAAAATATTCAGACCGCGATATCGTGTGAATAATATATTTACATTGGCGATTTCAAGTATGCTAAACTTCTGCAGAAAGTAATAAAATGAGGACGGCGAAACAGAAGACAGCGCGGCGCCGATTCCGGCGATAACCGCGGTCAATACAAACGCGGGCGCTTCATTATCGGTATACTGCCCCAATACGGCAATCGCAAGATTAAAGCAGGTAAATATTATAATCCTGACAACCGTATAAATAAGCAGATATTGGCCCACCGTAAAATTGTAGCGGCAGTATGTAAATATGTCGAGCATTTGTATGGGCGCGCCGCCCTCCGACAATCCGGATGAAAGTGCAAAAATAAGCAGCGGCGACAAGGTGAATATGATTATTATAACCGCCGACGTTAAAACAATATAGCTGAGCTTGGCGCCTGTCGTTTCACGGCCTCCCCTTTTACAAACGCGCAGTATGCCGCACATCCCCGCGTGACTGTCTGCGCGGAAAACGCCGCAGAACAGCCCGAGGGATGCAAGCGCCAAAAATATCAGCGGTGTCTGCAGGGAGAAATATTCGTTCCATCCCCGTATTTCGGCTGCCGGAAGACTCAGATCGGTGTAAGGGTCGTACAGCCGCAGCAGATCCGCGTAATACTCATACAGGTATCCACCGCTGTCGCCAACTTCCTGTATCCGCAGGGCGGAATCACGCAGCAGGGACAGAATCGATGAACGGTATCTGTCCTGCGTATTGATAATTCTTTCTATATCGGAAAACAGCTGCCTGTCACCATATTGCGCAAGATCTATCAGTTTGTTTTCAAATACGGCGCGCGCTTTATCAGTATTACCGAACATTGCTTTATATTGGCTTGCTTCATAATCGGCAAGCCGCGCGAGGTAGTCTTCTTTCAATCTTTGGTATTCGTCTGTATCCGAAAAATAAAGCTCCAGCATGGATTCTCTTGTTTCGCGAATTAAACGGCTGTCAGCCGTAAAATCATCCCGATACTGATACGCCGTGATACCTATATTCATAATAAAAAGTACGGTCACCAACAATAAGTTAAACTTTGTAAGGTGCTTTGCAAACTCACCCCTGAGAAGCATTATGTATCACCTCCGTTATTCAGAATGTACCACTTCCGTTGTTCAGATTGAACCATTTGACCGTGTCATTCTCCATATCAACCCGGGCGGTGACCCCCGTTTTTCGGAACGATGTATAGCCTTCATCATCTATAAATTTCATATAATACATATAAATAAAGTCTCCTGTGACTATATAATCA
>JAQVWU010000162.1 GCA_028709565.1 Eubacteriales bacterium | reverse complement strand
CATCATACATTGGCAATCCCAAGTCCCTTTTCACCTCTGCTATATAAGAAGTATGCACTTTAAACTCATACTTACTTTCTATATACTCTTGTATCATTTTATAGGTAACTCTTTCGCTTGGTCTATATTCTTCAGCTTTTCTCGCTATCTCATCAATGGGAATCTGTCCTTCTTCATCACCAAACTCCACATTTACGTTGATATGAGTGTCTGCATTTTTGTGGGACAAAGATACTACCGTCTCCACATGACCTGTCCCGGGGAACATATCAATGGGTGTTACCGTACCCATACTATAGTTATATCACAAAAAGCGCGGCAGTCGCGGGCCAGGGTGTCGGGGTCGCATGACATATACACAACCCCTCTCGCAGGGGATTGGGCGATACGGGAGATAAGACCGGGGGAGAGACCTTTGCGCGGGGGGTCGACGACGATGATATCGGCTTCCCCGATGACATCCAGTTCTCCGCCGGCGTCGGCGCGGATGAATTCGGCATTGGTTATGCCGTTGAGGGAGGCGTTTATACGGGCGTTTTCCACCGCTTCGCCGATGACCTCCACACCGATGAGCCGGGACGCGCCGGTGTTTTTTATCAGATATAAACCGATTGTGCCGATACCGCAAAAAAGGTCGCATATTACATCACCGGGACGGATGCCGGCGATCTCACGCAGTTTTTCATAGGCCAGCGCGGCGGCGTCGCGGTTTACCTGATAAAAAGACCGCGGGGAAATCCGGAAGCGAAGGGAGAGCAGGATGTCCTCGATAAAGTCATCCCCTGCCAGCGTTATGAACCGGTCGCCGAATATGACATTTGTATCGTCTGCGTTTATATTGAGCACCGCGCTTTTCACTTCGGGGAAACGCTTCATCACCGCTTCCGCCAGCGTTTCGGCTTCGGCAAACTCATCCCACGCGACAAAGCAAACCATGACCCCGCCCTCTCCTGTGCGCAGACATAAATGCCTCAGACTTTTTATCGGGTTTGTGCGTATACAGGCGCCGATAAAACCGATAATTTCATCAAATTCCCGCCTGTGCAGCAGGCAGGTGCCGAATTCTATTATCTCATGGCTGTGGGGCGCGTAATAACCCATTTTACCGTCCGGTCCTGCCGGCAGCTGAATTTTATTCCGCCATCCGTCCCTTACCCCCGTGTTCAACACCCCGGTTATCTCCGGATTGAGACCGGCTTTGCGAAACGCGGATATCACGCGGCTGCGTTTTAGTTCGAGTTCATGTTCATAGGTAATATTGCGGTAAACGCAGCCGCCGCAGCGATTTGAAACGGCGCATGCGCTTTGGGCGCGGTGGGGTGACGGTATGACAATACGCTCACACCGGGCAACGCAGTAATCGCGGGCGACCTTTATAATCTTAATGACGAGGGTATCGCCGTCAACGCCGCCGTTGACAAAAATCACCCTGCCTCCGACCCGGGCAACCCCCGCCCCAAGGTTGGTCATGTCGGTTATCTCAACCGTATATATATCGTTCTTTTTTATCATATCCGCCATTTTATATCCGCCATTTCATACATCCCGTATAATCACAATCGTTCAGATAGTTTTGTAATCCCTTTTTATTATATCCGATATTGGGGCACAATGCAATAATTCGGGCTAATATTAATCCGGACAGCGAAAAAGCCCCCTTTCGGGAGCTCTTCCGTTTGTGTTGTATGCTTTATAACCGTTAATTAATCGGCGTAATTGGAAACTTCTATGGTCTGCGGTCCGCCAAACATTTTAACTTCAACTTTGGTTACCGTGTAACCGCCGAATTCGTCATAAAACGCCTGACCTACCAGGTCTGTCGCTCCGGATCCGCCCGCTACGTTTGAATGTGTTGCGTCGGCAACCGCGTAACCGGTGCCTGCGGTAATCTCGTAAGCGTCTTCACCCCATACTACGTGATTAACCGTACCGGCGGCTGTGGTAAAGGGTTTGAACCATGATGTAATATATACATCGGCTCCGCCGTTGTTGGCTGTCATAACAAAGTACGCAGGCTCGTTTGCTCCGCTTATGACCTTGATATCCATGCTGATATTTTTCAGATCATTTACGGTTTTGCCGGTATAATTTTCAACTATAACGGCCGGGATGTTCGGGTAATCCGCCGGGCTGCCCGAGCTGACTATGCCTGTGAGGGTATCGGGGGTGTTCAGGGGACTGATAATGAGTATCATGTCGCCGTTTACCGCGTAATAGGTCACAGTGGTGTTCAGCAGAGACGCCGGTGTAACAGCGGTTGCCGTGTTGTCGGCATTGAGTTTTATTGCTTTTGTATTCGCCGTGAGTCTGAAGGTTGCTCCGCCGATTGTAACGGTAGAGGCTGTATAACCCGTAATTCTTGCGGAGGCAAGCAGGTCGGCGGCGATATTGAGAATGTTGCCTGCAGCGTCGGTAGCGTATACATTGCCGATGGCAAGGTTGCTGTAAACCGATCTGTTGGCGGATATCTGGCCGCTGCTTATGTTGAGAACCGTGTATACATAATATACCGTATTGTTTACGTATTCGGAACCGTTGGCGGCAAGGACCTTAACATATGTCTGTGTGATGTCGGTACGCGCAAGCGAACCGTCGCTGATAAACAGGAAGCTCAGAGTTTTGACATCGCCGATATTGTTTTTAAATACCGAGACAACCGAGGCGTTCGCGTTTATTGTTATATCTCCGGTATACGCGCCGGTCTTGGCGGTATATACGCCGTTGTTTTTGACAATAATTACCGTATTATTATCGGTAACGAATTTGACATTGCCCAGCTGATAGTAGGGCGACGACGCCGTGGAGATTGTAGCTGCGTTTATATTATTGAATATAGAGGAGAAATCACCGTTCTGTACGAAGAACGCGCTGCCTGTATCATAAAGGCTGTATATGCCGTTCGCGTCAACGGTATATCTGTAAACGCCGTTTACGGTAACCGCGGGCTGAGAGGTGATTATGTTTTTGGAAACACCGTCAACATTTGCGGTAAACGCATATCTTACATAACCGTCAATGTATACGGAGGATGCGTTTGATGTCGCGATGAGGTATGTTGATTCGGCAGTGACCGCCGGCGCGTTTACAACCGCTAAGATATAGCCGTTCTTTGCGATAACAGACGCGTTCTGTCCGATATTGAGTGCGTTTGCCGGGGCGTATGTCAGCTTGTATTCAACTCCGCCGATTGTTGCCGATGCGGCGGTTAAGCGTGTAACAACCGCGCCTGGGGTGGCAATAAGCACTTCGGGAATTTCGAGGGATTTGTTTTCGGCGTTATAGTAATAGAGCACATAGTCGCCGTTTTTGGCATTGACATTGTTGACAAAACCACCGGTAAGCTGATCTTCGGCAAGATTGCCGGCTATGTTGATCTGACCGCCGGTGATTGTCAGCTGTCCGAAAGACCAGGGTTTGATAATGGCGCGGTCTGCCGCATCGGATCCCGCATTGTCTCTGATAAGCTCAAGATTGAAGAATCTGAGCGCTGAGGATACCGCCGCGTTGTCAGCCAGTTTGGCGAGTTTGCCGTCGTTGTCATAAATATAAACATAGATTTCGTTTTTGTTTGTGCTGAGGGTGCCCGATTTTGCGGCAACCGTTTCGTATTTAACGCCGTCCATGACGATACTGCCGTCGACCGCGATTTCAACGGTGTCGATATTTTTTGACACGCCCGCATATGATGAGCCGAATACCGTTACCAGTTTTGTTTTCTCGTCGGCTTTGTAGACGAGTTTAATCTTTTTGCCAAGCCAGCTCTCGGGGCTGCCTTCCATGTTGAGTTCATCAAAGTTTACCGTCATTGAAACGCCGTCGGACATTTCAAGGGTGACATAACCGTTCTTGATGACCTTCGAATATCCTTCGATAGTGTAATCGTTGGTTGCGACAACGATGCCCTCATCAATCTCGAATCCGTAAACATTTTCGACTATAGTAGTCGATACTACATATGTACCGGCCGAGGATGTCTTGGGAATGAGGTATTGTGCCGTAAGAGCATTGTAAACAAGGGTCGCTGTTTCGGCGCGCGTAAGTGTCTTGGTATAGCTGATGTTATTCAGCCCTTCGTCCAGACCCAGTTTTACTGCCGCGTCAATGTATGTCCAGGGATAACCCCGGTCCATCGCGGAATGAGACTGACCGAGTGCGCGGACAATCATGGTCATCGCGTCCTGAAGCGTGATTCCGCCAACAGGCTCGAAGGTTGTATCGGATGTGCCGATTATGTATCCGGCAGCATTCGCCCAAGAGATTGCACCGTGGTAGGTGGGGTCATACAGATCTTCGAACGCGGTGGTGTTCACCGTACCCGAATTATCTCTGCCGAGCATAGTACGGAACAGTAAAAGAGCCATCTGTTCACGTGTAACATCCATGTCAGGCGAGAATTCATCTTCCGATGTTCCGATCATTATTCCGATATCGGACAACATGTCAATTTGTTCGGTATAATCGTTGTCGATGACATCGGTATAATTCTTTGCCGACACACTGACAGCCATAGACGCCGTGAGCATTAAAGCCAGCATCAATGAGGCAAGTCTGCGGACTGCAGTCTTAAAGTTTGTCATTAAGTGTTCCTCCCGTTTTTTTTGTCAGCGTTGCGGGGTCCCCCCGGCTGCCGCTGTAGCATCAATAATATCACACCGATTTTTCAATTGCAAGCAAATTTATGCATATGCAACAATTTTGCAACCGTTATTAACGCTTTATTAATGCATTTTGATGATTTTTCTTTAAGAAGAAAATATTACTATCATGACCGTTTTATTTACACGGTAATAGTTGCATTAATATAAACAAAAAGATATAATTTATATACGGCACTTACCGAAAAGCCAAAAATACACTAAAAGACGGGGAAACATTATATATGTGGAAACTGCGGCGATATCTCGCAGGTTATAAAAAAGAATTGATTTTAGGTCCAGCCTTTAAATTGACCGAGGCGGCGCTTGAATTGACCGTCCCGCTGATTATGGCGAGAATAATCGATATCGGCGTCGCAAACCGCGATATCGATTATATAATAAAGATGGGGCTTGTGCTTGTGCTGCTCGGCGCGGTCGGTTTTGGCTGCGCGACCGTCTGTCAGTATTTTGCGTCGGTAGCCTCCCAGGGCACCGGAACCGTCCTAAGGCGCAGCCTCTTCGAAAAAATCACGGCGCTGTCAACCGCCGAGCTTGACCGTTTCGGAACCAGCCGCCTGACCTCGGCGCTTACCGGAGATATCTACGCCCTGCAGTACGCGGTTGCCATGCTCATACGTCTGGTTATACGCGCGCCTTTTATCGTGCTGGGGGCGATTGTCACCTCGATGATAATAGACCTGCGGCTGTCTCTGATTATCCTGACGGCAACGCCGGTGCTTACCCTCGCGGTATACCTGATAATGAGCCGTATGGTCCCCTTTTACCGCGCGATACGCGGCGCCTTTGACCGTGTGGCGCAAATAACACGGGAAAACCTGACCGGAACCCGGGCAGTGCGCGCCTTCTCCAAAGAAGAATATGAGCGGATCCGTTTCCGCGCGACCAGCGACAGGCTGGCTGAAATCACCGCGGGAGCCGCCCGTCTGACCGCGCTGCTCAATCCCCTGACCTATGTAATTATAAATCTCGGCATCGCCGCCGTAATCTGGTTCGGCGGATTCCGGGTCGAGGGCGGTTATCTGACACAGGGCGAACTTATTGCCTTTGTCAATTACATGACACAAATTATGTCGGCTGTTATCGTCACCGCCGGTCTGGTAGTTACATTTACGCGGGCGTCCGCTTCTGCGGCAAGAATAAACGAAATATTCGATACAATAACGTCTGTCGATGAAAACGAATCGGCAGCCGTCCCCGATGAAGACGGCACCCGGCCGGCAATCCGCTTTGACCGGGTAACCTTCGGCTACGGAGGCATCCCCGCGCTGCGCGATATAAACCTGAACGTACCGCGCGGGTCAGCGCTTGGCATTGTCGGGGGCACGGGTTCCGGAAAATCCACGCTGATACGACTGGTATTGCGCTTCTATGACGCCGACGCCGGAACGGTGGCGATAAACGGGATCAATGTCCGCGATATGCCCCTGGGCATGCTGCGCGACAAAATCGGCTATGTTCCGCAGCACGCAGAGCTGCTGCCCGGAACAATAGCCGAGAATATTCGCATGGGCGATCAAACCGTTTCCGATGACGATATCAATGAAGCGCTGCATATCGCGCAGGCCGATTTTGTTTTGCAGAGAGCGGACGGCATCCATACCGAGATACAACAGGACGGCCGGGACTTATCGGGAGGTCAGCGCCAGCGGATTACTATCGCCCGTGCCCTTGCCCGCAATCCGGAAATCTTCATATTCGACGACAGCTTTTCGGCTCTGGACACCCTGACCGGTCAGAGGCTCCGGCAGGCGATTGACGAAAGATATCCAAAGACGACAAAGGTCATCGTTTCACAGCGGGCGTCATCGGTCAAAAACGCGGACATCATAGCGGTGCTGGAGGACGGCGCTCTCGCCGGCTGCGGCACACACGCCGAACTGATTGCCTCCTGTCCCGTTTACAATGAAATTGTAAACAGTGGACGCCGCGATCCTTAATCAACCGCCCGCGCTCATGTATCTCTCTATCATAGCTTCCCACTTGGAGCTGAAGGATTTCTCATTTTTCGCGTAATAGGATGAAAAGGTATCCTCCGCTTTTGAACCGTAGACCACGTGTGTAAATATGCTGCCGATACCCAGTGCTTTGTCAGCCATCATAATAAACGAGGTTCCGAT
>JAQVWU010000161.1 GCA_028709565.1 Eubacteriales bacterium | reverse complement strand
TAACCGAGTGTATCCGCTCCTAATGTTTTCCGGATCTCATCGATTGACATACGACAGGCAATCAATTTGTCACGCGAACTGATATCGGTACCAAAATAGCAGGGGTTGAGAAACGGAGGAGAGGATATACGTACGTGAACTTCACGCGCTCCCGCCTCCCTTAATAATTTTACGAGATTGAACGTGGTAGTTCCCCGGACAATGGAATCGTCGACAACAATAACACGTTTGTTTTTTACAACCGAAGCCATAGCGTTTATCTTGATTTTTACGAGTCCTTCACGCTCGTTCTGTTTTGTCTGAATAAAGGTTCTTCCTACATATCGATTTTTTATCAAACCCAGCGCGTATGGAATTCCCGACTCATACGAATAACCGATAGCGGCATCAATCCCGCTGTCGGGAACACCTATTACAATATCGGCATCAATACCATACCGTCGAGCCAGACAACGTCCGGCTTCGAGCCGTGCGTGATGTACGCTTTGACCGTCGATTACCGAATCCGGACGCGCAAAATATATCTGCTCGAAAACACAAAGTGATCCGCACCCGGTACTTTTGGAAACATTCGATTGTAAACCGTTTTCGTTTATCATGACGATTTCGCCCGGTTTTATATCTCGCAGGTATTGCCCGCCGACAGCATCGATTGCACAGGATTCCGATGCAATCACATATGCTTTGCCCAGCATACCTAAACATAATGGTCTGAATCCGTTTGGATCCCGTAAGGCTATCATTTTATTTGAGCATAACATGACAACTGAATATGCTCCGGTCAATTTATCCATTGCGTTTAGAATCGCTTGTTCGGTTGTCTGTACCTGTAAACGTTCTCGTGTTATGATATACGCAAGAATTTCCGTGTCGGATTGTGTCTGAAACATCGCGCCGTTCTCTTCAAGTTCTCCGCGCAGTTTATTTGCGTTTATGATATTGCCGTTATATGCGATAGCCATCTGACCTTTATGATATTTGATGACAAACGGCTGGGCATTTTCCCTGCCCTCTGACCCGGCTGTCGCATAACGAACATGTCCGAGGGCATAATTTCCGCTCAGATATTTGAGCACCATTTCATTAAAAACCTCATTAGCCAGGCCTGAGTCGCGATGACAATAAAGTTCACCTTCATTGTTAACGGCAATCCCTGCACTATGTTGTCCCCTGTGCTGCAGCGCATACAATGCGGAATAGGTTATATGCGCTACATTTAATGTTTTTTCGGGATCAAAAATGCCGAATACTCCGCATTCCTCATGGAGTTTGTCGGTCATAACTGTCATTAAGAAATACTCCTTCTGCAACGCATATTATTCCGGTGTTTTCATTTGAAGGCGCCGGTCTTTTTCTAAGACTTCATCGGTCATCTGACGACGGAATAAATTGAGTTTGTCGGCAAGATCGGGTTCGGCGGTCGCCAGAATCTCAATGGCCAGGACGGCTGCGTTGGCAGCCCCGTCAATTGCCACAGCGGCAACCGGGATTCCCGTCGGCATCTGAACGGTGGACAACAACGCATCAATACCTTCAAGCGATGATTTAACAGGCAGCCCTATTACGGGGAGTGTTGTGTGAGCCGCCAGAAAACCTGCTAGATGAGCCGCTTTTCCGGCTGCCGCTATAATAACACCAAAACCGCGCTCTCTGGCACCGGACGCAAAATCCACGGCAGCTGCCGGTGTCCGATGTGCTGATATAATACGTGTCTCATAGGGTATTCCGAATTTATCAAGCACCTTGAAACAAGGATCAAGCTTTGTAATGTCACTGTCGCTTCCCATTATGACAGCTGTTTTTAACATAAATATCTCCAGTTCTTCTTTTTTATATAAATTGTTTGTGTATGAAATTTGTTTATTCTGATTTATACAGAGGGTATTCCGGGTTTAATAATACTGTTAATTTTAATATAGTTATCTATGCTGAGCAATTCCATTATCTGCGGCACCAATGTGTCACTGGGCATATCGGAGCGGAAGGTTCCGTCGTTAGCCATAATTTTATAACTTATCTTATATGTATATCTTGTCCAACCGTCATACTCTCCGCTTTCAATTAGTGACTCGGTTAGTTTCTCTACTTCCGCATCGTATATTTTCTGCATGGTAAATTCAGTGTATCTTGTATTATTTTTATCTTCAAAATAATCATCTGTAAAAAAGCCGTTGTACGCTTCGGCATCCCCGTCTCTTAATACTTTGAAATAATCAAGAAAAAACATACCCAAACTGCCGTATTCGTTAATCGTTTCGGTAATCACCGTTGTATAAGGATCTTCTTTATAAAGAATAAAGCGATTTTTCGCCATGTATTCACTGTTCTCATATATATCCGATTCGTAGTCAGGGATTGAAAAAACAATTTTTTTCGCCGGCTCAGTTTGCCTTCGGCCGAACATATCGACATCATAGTTAATATTATTTAATAACAGCAGAATAATCATCAAGATAATTGCCGCAGCAAGCACTGCAATTATCTTTTTTATATCATAATCTCCTTTTATCTCTTTTTTATTATTATCGTTTTTCAAACAGTATCTCCCGTACCTTCTTAATCATAATCAACGCAAGCCGAACATATTATAATGTTCGGCCGATTACCAGATTAAATAAATTCTTATTTTCCGTATTATCGGAATATATATCAGTATGATTCAACCTATAAATCTCTTTAAATTCTGAAGACCTATCTCTATGCCCGTAAGCTTATCTTCCATTCCCTCGAATTCTATGGAGATATATCCGTCATATCCTACACGCCGTAAAGCCTGAATACTTTGATAAACCTTAGCGTTACCGTGCCCGATAATGGCACCCCTTATATAATTTCCGGCGCGTGTCATAAACCAACCGGCACCCGGATTGATCTCTTCGCCGTTTTTAAAGTGGAAATCCTTTGCGTGAACGTGTTTCGCATACGGAGCCATAACACCGACCGCTATTGCCGGATCCTCGTCAGCACACATGAAGTTGCCGATATCAATAAGCGCACCGAAATTCGGATGACCTGTACCGTTAATCAACTTTTCAATACGGTTTGAATCCTGAGAGAAAAAACCATGGTTTTCGGTCATTGTTCCGACACCTTGTTGTTCGGCATATTTTGTCACTTCGCGGCAGCCTTCTATTAATACAGGCAGCGCATCATCATAACCAATAGAATATTTTCTGCCGCGAAAACCACCGGTGACATCATGGCGCATGTTTTTTACACCCATTGCAGCAGCAAAATCAATTTGTTTATGAAGCCGCGTTGTTTCCTCTTTCAGGTTTCCGCCCGAACCGTTTATAAAATCCGCACCGACACAATATGAGACTATTTCAAGACCGCGCTTTGCGGCGTGTTCTTTTATTTTTTTAGCTGTGTCAATGCTCAGACCGTTGCTCCAGGCGCCCTCGCTGAATTCTATACCGTCGAATCCTAAATCGGCAACTTTATCGATAAGACCCCAAAGCCCTAATTTATTTTCATTAATGTAATCGCCAAAACTGTATGAACTGACGCAAGTCTTCATGTTTTTCCTCATTTCTCCGACATAAATATATAATTTACCGTTGTTTCAGCCGATGAACGGTTTATGACAGGTAAAATTATATCACAGATAAACGAGTTTGTAAATACTTAAATCTATAATTTTTACATTGATAAGATTGATAAGATTGATAAGATTGATAAGATTGAGAAGATGAGACCGATGAGAAGATAATATCAATTATTAATATATTTAACTTGACATTGGAGTTTTTTCTATGTATAATATATAATAAACAATGTTATTAAATTTTGTATGTCTTCGGAGGATTAATCTATGAAATTTGAACTGAAGGCAAAGCGACGACCGGATATTATAAACAACCTTCGCGATATTATTCGGGACGGCGCTGATAAATACGGTGACAGACCCGCTCTTTATTATCGCAGAAACAAAGAAGAACTCAGTTTTTCTTTCAATGATTATAATAACAACATGAATCGCTTAGGTACCGCTTTCGCCGCACTCGGATTGGCTGATGCTCATATAGCGGTTATCGGTGATACATGCCCTGAATATCTTGTTACCTATCATGCCACAGTTAACGGCGGAGGCGTTATTATCCCGCTGGACCGCGAATTGTCCGATAATGAAATTGTTAATTTTTTAAATATAAGCGAAGCAAGCGCTGTTGTTTATACCGAAAACTTTAATAAACGGTTGATTCATTATGAAGAAAAATTGCCTAATATCAGATATTTCATTCCGATTATGCATGAAACGGAAGAAATTAATAACTCTAAAATAAAGTCATATACCGAATTAATAGAATTCGGACTCACTCAGCTTGACAGCGGCAATCTGTCGTTTATTGATCATGATATCGATATGAACAAATTATCGGCATTGCTTTATACATCAGGCACTACCGGTACAAGCAAAGGCGTTATGTTAAGTCAAAAGAACTTGACCGACGCTACAAATGCCGCCTGCCAATCAATGGAATACGATGATGAAAGCACTTTTGTTGATTTGCTTCCCATGCATCATTCCTATGAAATTACCTGCGGTCACATGAGCATTACGGCGTTGGGCGGAACCATGTATATAAACGACAGTTTAAAGAACACTATGCGCAGTATTCTATACTTTAAACCCAATGCATTGATGGTTGTTCCGCTCTATGTCGAGACAATGCATAAACGCATATGGGCTGAAATAGATAAAAAGGGTTTACATAATAAAGTAAAATTTGGCATGTGGCTCAGTAATCTTTTATTAAAGCTGAATATTGATATTCGCGATAAACTCTTTGCGGATGTCCGCAATGCTTTAGGCGGCAATCTGCGCAGTATTGTCTGCGGAGGAGCTCCTCTTTCACCAAGACTTATCAAAGATTTTTATTGTTTCGGTATTATTGTTTTGGAAGGTTACGGAATAACCGAATGTTCGCCGCTTGTAGCGGTTA
Organism: Eubacteriales bacterium; assembly: GCA_028709565.1. GTDB lineage: Bacteria > Bacillota > Clostridia > Oscillospirales > CAG-272 > JAQVWU01. The sequence continues at coordinate 1,853 of JAQVWU010000161.1, read as the reverse complement.
ACCGTCCCGGTAAGGAGCGTTATCATTCGGTAGGCCAAGCTGTATATGGCTGTGAGGTGAAAATCGACAAAAAGCCCGAAGATGAGACAGGTGAAATACTTGTCCGCGGCGGTAATGTGATGATGGGTTATTATAAAAATGAAGAAGCCACAAAAGAAGCATTTACCGAAGACGGTTGGTTCAAAACAGGCGATATCGGCTATATGGATAAAGATGATTATATATATATTACTGGACGTAAAAAGAATGTGATTATATTAAGCAACGGCAAAAATATTTTCCCCGAGGAGATTGAAGAATATTTATCAAGATCGGATATTATTGCCGAAAGTATTGTTTTAGGCAGGACCAGGGAAAACGATGATATAGTCATAACAGCGGTAATATACCCCGATCCGGAAAAAACGGCGGATATGACCTCGGAAGAAAAGAAGACAATTATAAAAGAAGAAGTAAACGCTATTAATAAAACACTCCCGGTATATAAACAGGTTCGAGATATAGAAATACGTGACGCTGAGTTCAGTAAAACAACTTCGAGAAAAATAAAACGTTATGATTTATAAATAAAGAGGTGTCAATATGTTTGAAAAGGTAAAGGCTATTTTAATTGAAGATTTACAAATTCCCGAAAGCGATATAACAATAGATTCCGAGCTTATTGCTGATCTTGGAATAAACTCGCTTGAGCTTGCCGACTTAATATTAATGTGCGAAGAAAAATTCAATGTCGAGATTAAAGATGAGGATATCCATAAATTCATTTCAGTCGGCGATGTTGTAAATTATCTTACAGAAAAAAGCGGCAAATAGTACTAAATCAAAATCAGCTATTCAAAACATGCTATGAAAATCGGAAGCAGGGTTGTGTTCTTTATCCGACTCTTACTTCCGGTTTTTCGTCATGATATTCATATCCATAACATAATAATATGATTAATTTGGAAAGCTGATAATTAAACGACCGGACGAACAGCGGAGGTTTTCATGGAGTATTTCGCAAAATTTTGCATTGCTGTTATGATTATTCTTACGGCTATATTTTGTGTATATTTATTCGTTAAAATAAAAAATAAAATACAAACGGAAATACTTTTAAGACAAAAGAACCGAACGGTTGATTTACCTTATAATTTATTAAAAACAAATCTTGCAAAACGCAGTATAATGCGCCGTGTCTATCTGCCGTTTACAGAAGAACCAGATTCGAATATATATTATATCGACTTAATCACGGTAAATCGCGGAGGAGTACTTTTGATTACTGTGAAAAACTTAAAAGGGACAATTGAAAATCCTTTCAAAGGTGATTGGAGACAGTTTTATAACGATAATATAACACAATTTCGTAATCCTCTCGAAAACGGCAGTTATCACGCCCGCTCCCTTGCCGCACTCATGAAAAAATATAAGCTGGTAAACATTCCTATAAAATATGCTGTATGCTATATTGACAACAAAACACGGTTCAAAAATCGAATAGAACAGATAATAGCTGTTGATAAGCTGATCCCTTATATCAAAGATATGTCTAAAAATCGTTTTCTATCTAACAAAGAAATATTTCGTACGATATCTGTTATACAAAATATGCGCAAATCAATAAGAACAAATAAAAACTTTATTGCCAAAAAGTCGCGAACGGATACCAGAGGCAGAAAATGATATCTGTTTTTGAAATAAAAATGCCGGAATATAAAGAATATAAAATCGATAATATCGAGGAAAAATGCAAGTATAAAACTCGTTTTTACGACCTAGAAGACATACCCGTTACATATATTGAAAACTCACCCGATTTCGATGTAACAGCACTGCGGTTACGTGATTTTTTACGTAAATATTATAGTGGT
>JAQVWU010000160.1 GCA_028709565.1 Eubacteriales bacterium | reverse complement strand
TACTACGAGGTTTCTCTCCGTACAAAATTCACCCGTGATGAGGAATCGCTTTATATGCTTGATATAATCTTCTCCAACAGGGTTTTTGACTGGGGTGACACCATCTGGTGTCCCGATATACGGGACGGCATTTTCGATGACATGTTCATTGAGAATAACCGCGATCTCTCCTCCAAAATCGCCGCACTGGAAACCACCGTCCTCGGTCTTATAGACAAAACGGTTACGGCCTTTACCGCGCTGAATTAATATAATAATAGAATAAGATATAAATAAAGAAGCTCCCGCATAAAGCAAAAAGTGCGGGGGCTTCTGTATTCTGTATTGTTATTTAATAAACGTCAATCGCAGGATAAACGATTATTTACGCCAGCGCGAGTATATGGTCCATATCGTCGGCAATGCCTTTGAGTCCGCGGGAGTCGGGGCTCAGCTCGGCGGTAACCCAGCTGTTATAACCAATCTCTTTGAGGGCATCGACAACCGCTTTCCAGTCTATGGTGCTCTCAAGCAGCTGTGTCCATTTGAATCCCTCAAAGCCCTTCATGGCGAATCCTTTGATATGAACGCGTTTTATGCGGGCACCCAATGATTTAATCCAGTGCTGAGGAAATCCGTATACGACGATATTGCCGATGTCAAAGTATGATTTCACATAATCGCTGCCGAACGAATCGATAAACTGTACCATTTCACGCGGGCTCAGCAGGAATTTATTCCAAACGTTTTCAATAGCCAGCGTTATACCTTTGGATTCGGCATACGGTACAACCAGCGCGAGGGTCTTGGCGGCGTTTTCCCATGCCATCTCATATGTGATCTCAGGTGTTACCGCGCCGGGAACGGTCAGAATGGTATCACATCCCATGTCGGCGGCGGTGTCCACCGCCAGTTTATAACAATCGGCGCTCTTGCCGCGGATTTCGGCATTGGGGGAGGTCGCCGGATATTCCCACGCGCCGGTAGTCATAATGCTCGGACAGATGAGATTGTATTTTTCAAAAAGAGCTTTGGCGGCAGCGCGTTCTTCCGCCGGTATGGACGGCATTTCAACGGCTGCGAAACCCGCGGCTGCGGCGGCTGCAAGTCTTTCTTCGGTGGAACCGGGTCCGATACAATCAAGATAGATGGATTTTCTGTTGGTCATAACTGTCACTCCTTATATAATTCTATAATTCATAAGCGGTTGCTCAAAAACTGACTCTGTCTTTTGATTTTGTCTATTAATATTGACTATAACAAATATAATGCGATTAAATCAATTATACATGAGAAGTTTAAAAAAATCAATATAAAGGTGCGAATTTATATTGTATATTTTACATTCCTGTGCTAAAATGGTTGCAGTAATAAGTATGAGCGGACGGTGGCACTATGGAAACAATAGTATGTACAGGAGATTCACATACCTGGGGACAGGGACCGGCAGGCGTTGAGGCGCATTTTACCGACCCGCCGGTCACCGCGGGGGATTTGCGACCCGTTCCGTTCGGTTACCCATGCTATGTGAACCTTCTGCGGGACGAAATAAACCGGCACAGCGGTTCCTATGCCTTTGAGACCGAGCCGAAAACAGAGATTGAATGCGAATATGTCACCGACAAACCGGCGGATTTGGCGCGTTTTTATTATCGCCGTGAAGGACCAAACAACATAACCGTCGAATCGGTGTTCGCTTCAGACGGGGTAAGCGAAACGGAAAACGCCTTTTACCTCTTCGGCGACACAATTACGGTAAAACCGAAACACAGGCTGTATCTTTATCGCTGCGAATTATACAGCGGGCATTATGCCGTTATAAACGCCGGGGTGGGGAGCTGTACGACCTCACGCTATCTCAAACAATTCTACAAAGATTATGTCCGGCGCCATAATCCCTGTCTGATTATCGCCCAGGCGCATTCAATCAACGACTGGCTCAATAAAATCCCGCTCACCGACGTAAACCGCAATCTCAGACACATTCTGACCGGCTGTCCGCAGGCAAGGTCTGTGCTGCTGACCGTATCGCCCATCGGAGGTGAAACGGCTCTGCCCTTCAACGAGACCGATTATGAAAAATATATAACAGAAAGCCGTTTGGCCGCGCAAAATGCCGGCTGCGCCGTGGCAGACGGTTATTTTGCAATCGGGACCGACACCCTGAGCGACAACTGGCATGTAAACGATACCGGACACCGCATTTATTATGAAACGATAATAAGCACACTGGACAGCCTTTTCCCGCAATTTCAGACGCAGCGCCCGGATTATTAATGTCGAAAGGGACGATTAGATGACTGCCGATATCGATAAAGAGAACGAAAAAGAAGATAAGCAGCCCGGTTTAAAGGAACTGACCAAGGCCGTGCAAAAAAGGCTGACTGTTTTACAGCACCGGATAAAAGAAGCCAAAATACCGGTGATTATTGTTTTTGAAGGCTGGGGCGCTTCGGGAAAAGGCGCCATTATCGGCTCGCTTATCAGCGAACTTGACCCGCGCGGATTTAAAGTTTATACAACGGGCGGTCCCTCCGCGGATGAACTGCGGTTTCCGCTCATCCGCCGATTCTGGATCAAAATACCCGAATACGGACGCCTGTCGATCTTCGACCGTTCATGGTACCGCGACGTCTCCATGTCGGCGGTGGAAGACGGTATTTCAATTGCCGAAATCGATCGCCGGTTTGACGATATACTCAATATTGAACGTCAGCTCAGCGACGACGGCTATGTGCTGCTGAAGTTTTTTTTGCGGATATCAAAAAAGGAACAGCGCAAACGTTTTGAAAAACTCGAGTCCAACCCCGCTACAAGCTGGCGGGTAACCAGAGACGACTGGCGGCATCACCGTATGTACCCGCAATACAAACGCGCCTTTGAAACAATGATTCAGCGCACCGACCGGGATTACGCTCCGTGGATCCGGATTAATGCGGAAAACCGAAAAAAGGTCTGTTATAACGTGTTCACCTGCGTAGAATCGGCGCTTGAAGACGCGCTGCGGCGGGAGAAGGCCGCTTATTCCCCCGTTATCAGAACGGATGACAGCATTAAACCGCTGCCGATAAAAAGACTGGCCGACTATAATCCTGCGGTCCGATTCGAAAACGATGAATACAAGCCCGCGCTGAAAAAAGCGCAGAAACGCCTCTTTGAGCTGCATAATGTGCTGTACCGGCGGCGGATTCCACTGATAATCGTATATGAAGGCTGGGACGCCGCGGGCAAGGGGGGCAATATAAAACGGCTGACCGACGGCCTGGACCCGCGGGGTTACGAGGTCATTCCCGTCGCGGCTCCCTCCCCGCCCGAACTGTATCGCCATTACCTGTGGAGATTCTGGAACTCCCTCCCCAAGAGCGGACATATCGCCATCTATGACCGGTCCTGGTACGGGCGGGTTATGGTGGAACGCATCGAAAAATTCTGCAGCGAAGAACAATGGAAGCGGGCATTTGACGAAATAAATCATTTTGAATTAAGCCTGAGCGAATGGGGCGCCGTGATAATCAAGTTCTGGCTGCATATCGACCGGGACGAGCAGCTGGTACGTTTCAACGAGCGCATGAACAACGAGGAGAAGAGGTGGAAGATAACCGACGAAGACTGGCGCAACCGGGAAAAGTGGGATTTATACGAAGAAGCGGTTGATGATATGCTGATTCATACACACACCGAAAACGCTCCCTGGGTTGTCATAGAGTCAAACGACAAAAAACACGCGCGTGTAAAGGTCTTAAATACCGTAATAAAGCGGATTGAGCACGTATTAAAGGACAGGGGCATTAAATCCGCGTTGTTATGAGATATAAAACAAACAGCGAAGACAGAGAGAAGACAAAGAAAAGACAGAGAAAGGAAGCTTTTGTCATGAAACATACGGCACATACAATAGCGCGCGGCGGCAACGCGCTGTATAAAATCATACTGCCTGCGGACGCGTCCGATACCCAGAACTACGCGGCGTCGGAGCTGCGCTATTACCTCGGCCTTATAACGGCGGCCTCTTTTGAAATCACCTCCGGCGGCCTGGCCCCGGCGCTGTATATAGGCGACCGACCCGATGCCTCCCTCGGCGAGGACGGGCTGACCGTGAAAACGGACGGCGCCGGACTGCATATCAACGGCGGCAGACGCGGGGTTATATACGGCGTATACGAATTTCTCGAGCAGGCAGACTGCCGCTTCTTCACAGCGCTGTGCGAAAAAATACCCGCCCAGCCCGACTTCACATTGCCGGAGCTTGACATCAGACAGATTCCGGTACTCGAATACCGTGAGCACAATTATTCGGACCTCACAAAATATACCCGATTCGCGGTGAAGAGCCGCCTCAACGGGGCGCACCACCGCATAAAGCCAAAACACGGGGGCAATTTATCCTACGCGTGGTATGTCCATTCGTTCGAGCGCATGGTACCGCCCGAGATATATTACGATGAACACCCCGAATACTACGCGCTGTCGGACGGAGAGCGCCGGCACCTGTATCAGCGCTTCCAGCTCTGCCTCACAAATCCCGGCGTGCTCGAGGTTTCGGTTGAGAGCGTGCGCACGGCGCTCAAGGCAAACCCGCAGGCAAAGATTATCTCGATATCGCAAAACGACTGGCACGGCAACTGCGAATGTGACAGCTGCCTGGCTGCCGACCGGGAAGAGGGGTCACCCGCGGGCACACTGCTCCGTTTTGTCAACGCCATCGCCGAAAGGCTGGAGCCGGAATTCCCCGATATACTGTTTGACACACTGGCATATAATTACACGCGCCCCGCCCCGTCGCTCACCCGTCCGCGCCATAATGTCTGCGTGCGGCTCTGTTCCATCGAATCCTGCTTTGCCCACCCGTTTGAGAGCTGCGATGATGAGAAGCGCGCGGTAAAGCGTCCCGACGGCAGCGTTTCGTCGTTTATAACCGACCTGGAAGACTGGGGTAAAATCTGCGGGCGTATGTATATATGGGATTATACCACCTGCTTCGCGCACTATCCGACACCCCATCCCAACTGGAACGTATTGGGCCCGAACATGCGCGCCTTCGTGAAGAACAATGTCAAGGGTGTGTTCGAGCAGGCCTGCGGCGCGTCGGGCGGAAGCACCGATCTCAATGAACTGCGCGCCTATGTAATCTCAAAACTGCTTTGGGACTGCAACGCCGACACCGGGGCTCTTATAACCGAGTTCACCGATTATTACTACGGCGCCGCCGGGGTATACATCCGCGAATATATAAAAACCCTCACCGATAAAGCCGAGGGCGACAATATCCATGTAGGCTTCAACGACCAGCCGCTGCACGCCTTTCTCTGCGAGGAGATGCTGGATGTTTATGACACCATATTTGACCGCGCCGAAAAAGCGGTCAGAGGCGACGCCCTGCGGTTATACCGTGTCAAGAAAGCGCGGCTTTCCATACGGTGGGTCCGGATAAAGCGCAAGGCTATGCTGCAGAATACCCGCAACGCCGAAGAGATCGGCGCGTTCTTCACCGACTGGCAGGCATTCGGACTGACCCGTATTGATGAATGGGTTTCCCCGCAAACCACCTGCCGCGCGCTGCTTGACAACAAATGGCGCGGAACCGAGTATTACGGCCACTGGTCGGACGAGGGCGGAGAGGAGTTGTGATCACCTGTAGATAATAATAGCACAGCCTGTATAAAAATAAAATATAATAAAATTACGGGAGTTCATCATGGAAAGCAATTCACAAAACAATTTGATTAAGAATCTGCAGTATTCCGCCAAAATATTTTTGCTCCTGATAATATCTTCAACCCTTTTGATTTTTACCGGCTGCGGCTTTATTGCCGAAAAAATAACCGGCAAGGTGGTTGAGGGGTTCATTGAAAACGCCGCGGGCGACGATGTCGATATCGACTTTGATGACGATAAAATAGTCATAAAAGGCGAGGACGGCAACGAGATGGTCTTCGGCGGGGGTGAATGGCCTGCGGGAGACGCGGCAAAGACCATACCCGTTTTCAAAGACGGTAAGATTGATTATGTAAATGATTTCGGCACATCGGCGATGATATCGATTACCGGTGTGACAAAAAACGAATATCTGGATTATGTCGAAAAACTAAAAGCCGCGGGCTTTACCGAAAATTCCTATTCCGCCGAAAGCGAGGGGTCATTCACATATATGGCTTATAAAACCGACACCCATTTTGCTATGGTCACATTCGATACCGAGGGCGGTTTGGTTATCACGGTATCAAACGAAGAATAAAACTGGGAGGGGTAACAGTGAAAATGCTGCCGATTCCGAAGGGACTTTCCGTTCCTAAGGAAAAACCGTATAATATATCCGAGGGTGACTTTTATGTCAGACCGGGGGGTTGCGACAGCAATGCCGGGACAAAAGAGGCCCCCTTTGCCACAATAACCCGCGCGCGGGACGCCGTCAGGGCGACCGGCGGCGCCGCAACCGTATGCGTCGGGGCGGGGGAGTATAATGTCAGCGGTCTGAAATTCACCTCCGAAGACAGCGGAACACAGACCTCTCCGGTCATCTACCGGGCTTACGGCGACGGCGAGGTGATACTCAACGGCGGTATTACACTGCGCCCCGATTCCTTTGTCCGTCCGGACGCCGCCGTTATCGAAAGGCTGCGCGGCGAGGCCCGCAATGAAGTGGTATGCTGCAATCTGAGGGATTACGGTCTGACTCCGGGGGATTGGGGGAAAATTTACGCCGCCGGCGCTTTCCACACGGCTGCCAAATACGACGGTGATACCCGGGGCGTCTCCTGTGAGCTCTTCATGAACGACCGCCGCATGACCCCGGCCCGTTATCCCGACAGCGGGTTCCTTAAAATCTCGGACG
>JAQVWU010000159.1 GCA_028709565.1 Eubacteriales bacterium | reverse complement strand
GTCCTGGTAATATCTGTCCAGCCGGTCACACATCATCATGATATATGGCTGCATTTTATAAAAAATCTCAGGATAATCATTATTGATATCGTTCATCAGACGTCCGTTTATGTCTTGATTGTTCAATTGCTTTCCTCCATATCTTGTAAACACATATACACTGTTTGTTGTTATAATATCAGGTTACACATATATTATATGAACTGCCTGTATATTCAGTGACGTTAATAACCGAATAGTGCGCAAAAATTAACGGTCCGAACAATAAATTCGGACCGCCTGATTATGTTTTAACAGTGCTGAAAAGCCGCAATGATGTGCTTATTTGATGATCGTGAATTTCCCGAACAGAGGCAGAGGCTTGGCAACGCCTTTGAACCCGTTTACAAAGCCCATAATAGCGAACACGAGAAGGACAATGTAAAGGACGGGGAGCAATACCCAGCCGATAATCGGTATTACCGTCAGAACTATACCGCCGATAAAACCGAAGATGAGGAGCAGCAGGCCCTGATTGGCGTGATAACGCCCGAATTTGGAATCGGGACAGGCGAGCAGCGGGAGAAAGAAGATTATATAGGCCAATGCCGCCATCGTTTTGTTTTTTTCTATGTCATCGGCGGAAAAGGTTTGGTCCTGATTCGTACCTGACTGAGTCTGTTCGCTTTGTTCGACTTGGTTTTGGGTCTGAGCGGCGCCGCAATTGTCACAGAATTTTATCTGGTCATCTAGTGTTTTGCCGCAGGAAGAACAGAGTTTGGACATAAAAACACCTCTTTCTGATATTGTACTGCTATTATAACGTATTTAATGTATACTGTCAATACAAAGCGTGAAAAAAATGCGTATATTTGAAAGAGTTCAGAAAGAACCGTAAAATCTTCTGTTTTTCACATGTAAAATTGACTTTTAATGCCCTGTGCCATATATTCGGCTATCAGAATCACCTGGTTTTCGGCTCTGGATATCAGCTCCGGGCTCGGATTGTTATTGGCGATTTTATATATCAGTTCATCCTCGGTTAATCTTAAATGCTCATACAGCAAATCCCGCCATACGGCTTCATCCCACCGGGGATTAATCGAAGCCAGCAATTTTGCCGTTTCATCGGCGTTATGCTGCAATGCCTCCCGGTCCATATTAGCCGTATTGAGATTGCCCGATTTAAAATCCACAAAAAACTTGATTTGATTAAGCATATGATTTTCCAATAATGTTGAGAATGCTTTTGCGGTTGTGTATCCGTAATATTTGTTGAACAGGTTAAAAATACCATCGATATTGTCATACAGTCGCTGGTTGTAATAGGACAACCCGTTCATCCCCAGCGCCAGCGCGTTGATATAGGCACCGATCCACAACACATGGTTAACCCATAAATCCCGGATACCGCTGTCCAGCGTTTCTATCGAGCTCTCGTTCTGCATGTTATCCCTTCCCGCGTTTTGATGTATTTTATACCGTTTGTAATATGATATGCCGGCGTTTTGTCTTTGAAGACACAATATTAATCTTTTGGCATAAAATTTGTTTCAATATCGATGTTGACACGGGATGTGATATATAATATAATTTGATATAATATGATATTACGGGACAAATAATATAAATATGAGGTAAAACAGTGAACAGAGGCACAAACTGGAAAAGAGAGACGCTCAACGCAGCCGGCATAGCGGTCAGGGTGATTCTGAGGTTTTTTTCATATATCGCGAATGTCATCATTACCGTACTGCTGATAGGACTGATAACCGGTTTGGTTGTAGGCAGCACATTTGTATATTATGTAAAAAACTACATAGACGCGGATATCGACGAATTCGATATGATCAATACAGGTCAGAATATGACCACCAAAATCTATTATATGGACTGGACCGACCGGGAGAGCCGGACGGGGACCGCCGTTGAAATTGATGACCAGCGGCTCTACGGTCCGGAAAACCGCATGTGGGTGTCTATCCAGCGCATACCCGATAATCTGCAAAAAGCCTTTGTCGCCGTTGAGGACAAACGGTTCTGGGAACATAACGGCGTCGACTTTTTGCGTTCGGCATCGGCGGCTGTAAATTACTTTTTCAAGGGCGTCAACTCCTACGGCGCCTCCACTATCACGCAGCAGCTGGTAAAAAACGTAACCGGTGACGACGAGGTCACAGTTCAGCGTAAAATACAGGAAATAATGCGTGCCATGAAACTTAGCGAACAAAAGGACAGGAGCGAGATACTGGAAATGTATCTCAACATCGTCCCGCTGTCCCAGGGCTGTTACGGGGTCCAGGCCGCGGCCTATACCTATTTCGGAAAGGATGTCAGCGAACTCTCCCTTATCGAGTGCGCCGCCATCGCCTCCATAACGCAGGCCCCTACAAAGTGGGATCCGATACAAAACCCCGATAACAACAAGCGGCGCCGGGACACCGTCCTGTCGCTTATGCTCGAACAGGGCTATATCACCCAGAGGGAATTTGACGGCGCTTTTGACAAGGAACTTGTATTGAGTGTACACAGCGAGGACAATCCGACCGTAACCTCGGTCAACACATGGTATACCGACGCCGTTATAAACGAGACGATTGACCTGCTTATCGAGAAAAAGGGATATACCCGCGAGGTTGCTTCCAAGCTGATATATACGGCGGGATATAAAATAATAACGGCTATGGATCCCCGGGTTCAGTCGGTACTCGATGAATACTTCGCCGACGATTCCAATTTCGCGGCGGTGGACACCTCTCCGATTCAGCCCCAGGCATCCATGGTAATAATCGACCACAGCAACGGCGACGTGCTGGGTATTGCCGGAGGCCGCGGCGTAAAAGAGGGAAACCGTATCCAGAATTACGCGACCCAGACCAAACGCTCGCCCGGTTCGTCGATTAAGCCGCTCTCGGTTTACGGACCCGCGTTTGAATACGGCGTCATAAATTACGCCAGCGTGTTCGACGATACCCCCATAAACTTCGGCGACCCCGTCTATGATACGGCTACCGGTGCGCTGGCGGGCTATTCCAATCCCCACGGTTATCCGTCAAACTATCCGGATACCTATAAAGGACTGACTCCCGTCTCAGACGCGGTGCGGCGTTCGGTCAACACCATCTCGCTCAAGGTATTGGAAAAGCTTACGCTTGAAGAATCCTTTGATTTTGTAAAGAACAAACTGCACATGGACAGTTTTATCGATTATCGCGAACTGACCGGCGGGGTGGGCATTACCGATATGGACTATTCGGCGCTGGGTCTGGGCGGTATGAACTACGGTGTGACGGTATTGGAAATGACCGCCGCATATCAGATATTTCCCAATAAAGGTGTGTACAACAAGCCGCGCATGGTGCTCAAAATCCTGGACAGCGAGGACAATGTAGTGGTGGAAAACGATGCCGATTCGCACATAGTCCTGAGCGATCAGAACGCCTCCATTCTGACCAAACTGATGCAGAATGTCGTCGAAAGCGGAACGGCAACAGCTGTTACCCTGGACACTATGGTTAATGTGGCGGGCAAAACCGGAACGACAACCAAGGACAACGACCGCTGGTTTATGGGCTATACCCCCTATTATGTGGGCGGCGTTTGGTTCGGATATGATATGCCGCGCAGTCTGAGCAGCTTTTCGGCGACTGCCAGTCCGGCTATCACCATATGGGACGAAGTGATGACGATATTACATAAAGAGATAATCGAAGAAGCCAAAGCTACAGGCTATGGGATAGAATCGTTCGTTTTGGCAAACGGAGTTGTAACCGCGACCTACTGCCGTGATTCGGGCAAACTCATCGGAGAGGCGTGTAAAGCCGACCCACGGGGCAGCCGCGCCGAGACCGGTTATTTTACCTTCGACACCGTGCCGACCGAAACCTGCGACCGCCATGTGCTGGTCGATTTCGACAAGGTCACCGCCGGGGTTGCCGGCAAGGGCTGCCCTCCAGAAAATATTAAAAAATACGGCCTTATAAAGGTGGATGACCGCAGGTTCCCGGTACCCGGCATCATCGTCGTGGACGCTCAGTACGTATACCGCGACCTGCCCGGCCACATCGAACCCGGGCTCAACGGCACAGACCCGTTCTTTATCAACACGCTGCCCGACAAAACATACGTCGGTGTGAGCAGCTACGACCTGCAGTTCAACCGTTATTGCGCCGCGCATCATAACATTGAACCGGAGATACCGGAGGAAGAGATACCCGAGTTGCCGGAAGAGCAGATACCCGGTGAAATACCGGAGGAACAGGAAACCGATGCGCCGATACCGGAGGAACTCATCGTACCGTAATAAAAAAGGGCTTGACGGAAATACCGTTAAAGCCCTTTTTGCGTGTCGGTTTAAATGAAAACAGTCGGAAATTATCTTGATTTTTTACGCGATATCACAACGGCGGCGAGACAGGCGGCAGCCAGAACCGATATCGCGGCCGCGGCGGTGTCGGCGGTTTGGGCGGCGGTGACAACGGGAGTCTCTGCGTCGGCCGTGACTACGGGGATCTCTGCGGCGGGTGTCTCAGCGATGGCTTCGGGTTCGGGTTTTTCGTTGAATATCAGGGTGCCCATATTGTATGTATACTGCCATGAATCGTTGCCCCGGGCATCTTCGGCATATTTCCAGACCGTCTGGGAGGCGCGTTCGCCGTTGCCGACACTGTTGTTGAGGCAGATCTCGTAGCCAATCCTGTCTCCCGGGTTATAGGTTTTATAAACGGCAAGGGGCAGCCGAATTTCAATCTCATAGCCGGCGGGGGTCAGTTTGCAATAACTTTGGATAGGGTCTATGTACTTTTGAATGCCGAAAATCGTCGGAACTTCCGGATAATTTTTTGTGCCCTCAACCGCGCATACATTCACATAGCCCGCGTAGGAATCATCGCCCAGGTCGCGGAAGCTGACCTCAGGTTCTCTAAAATAAGAGTAGTCAATCATAAAGCCCATGGCGTCCTGATTCCAGGCGTCGTCTTTATGCTCTGCATCAACCGTTTTATCGGTGATTTCGGCATAAAAATAGATATACTCGCCGTCCCAGAGTGAATACACATACGCCACAGCAGTTTCGTCGCCCACATCGGTCATGGCTTCGTCGGCGACATAAATCCTCTGGGCTCTGTCCCAGATTGCTTCTTTGGTTCCGTCGATAACCGGCGTGCCCCACTCGGCATATGTAACCTCGTCATGAGCCGAAAGTGGCAGCGCGGTGACAATCAGGAACGCGGCCAGCATCGCGGTGAAAATAAGTTTTTTCATGTGATCCTCCTGTGTTTTTTATTTTGGTGCAGTTGATGCCATGGATGAATATATTGCCATAATAGCATATTGCTTTAGATTTGTCAAGTATTTACAAAGTATAAAATGATATATTTAGCAATAATATGGTATGGATTTTGTTAATTTGAACTTAAGATTATATATCATAGAATACCGGAAAATACTTGCAAAGCCGTATTCACTGTGTTAAAATAAGAATAAAACAACGCGTTTGGCTGATTGAATGACGGGAGAAGAATATGAACCGATTAAAAAGACTTGCGGCGCTTTTGATACCCTTTGTCATGCTGTTTTGTGCGGCATGTTCCGCAGCAGCGGGTATCGCCGATGTGGCGGAGAGTACCGTGACAACAGCCGCGGAGACCGAAAAAGGACCCGATATTCCGGAAATCGACTTTGAGGGCGGCGATTTTACCTTTCTCATTCTGACCATGTCGGATGCCGCCTATCCGGAAATCTATGTCTGGCGCGAGGAATATGACGGTGAGGTGGTAAACGACGCCATTATCGACCGGAACCGGACGGTTGAGGACCGTTTCAACACCGTCATAAAGGTTATCGAATCGGCCGCCCCTTCTTCTGACGCCAAAAAAAGCATTGCCGCCGGCGACGCATCATTTCACGCCATATATGACCAAAGGACAAACCTCAGAACGCTTGCAGCCGAGGGTTTTCTGCTTGACCTCAACACCCTGCGTTATACAGATTATACCGCCGATTACTGGGACCGCAACGCCGCCGGGCAATACCGAATCGCCGGAAAACTCTATTTTATGCCCAGCGATATCAGCATGCTCAATCTCAACGGGGCGATGTTTTTATATTTCAATAAAAAGCTGATAGACGATTATAATCTTGAAGATCCCTATGAGCTGTTTGACACAAACCGCTGGACGCTGGACAACTTCGTGGTGCTTGTCGGCAGCGTCTCCACCGACCTTGACGGGGACGGCAAAATAACCCCCGCCGACCGGTGGGGCATGATGACCTTCAAAGACCCGTCAAACGGCAACGGCATCCATTTTTATATCGGCAGCAGGGGAGCGCTGACACGGACAAACGACGACGGCTCGCTGTCCCCTGCCATCGGCGGCGAACGCACCGTGGAACTGCTCGGAAAACTCGGCGGATTTCTCAACGATCCCGAATATTGTCTTGATTATGATATCGTCAACGCCTCATGTGCCGGTCTTGAGGGTCATCCCCATGTGTATGCGTGGTCCAGGTCGCTGTTCACCGCCGACCATTATCTTTTCTTCCAGGGGGGATTTTACGGCGCGCTTGAGTTTTCCGACATGAAATCGGACTACGGGGTCATGCCGAACCCTAAATTCGATGAATCACAGGAAAACTATTGGCACAAGGTCGACGTATACAATACGCTGCTGGCCGTCCCGTCAACCAACGGCGATACCGACAAAACCGGCGTGCTGCTGGAATATATGGCTTATGTCTCCCACGATACCCTGCTTCCGGCGTTTTATGACACGACGCTGATGCGCAAAAAGGTAAGAGACGAAAAATCCATTGAGATCGCCGACACCGTAAAGGGGTC
>JAQVWU010000158.1 GCA_028709565.1 Eubacteriales bacterium | reverse complement strand
TACTTGCACCGCTTTTACCGGTGCCCTTTTGTAGTGCTTTGAATTATTGTTTTTACCTTTTTGCCTGCTTTGTGTCCTTGATACCTGTTATTGTCAAGAATTTTTCGTTACTTTCGCAATTGGTTATTATAAATTAATTATTAATTTATTATTATGTAATAATTGTACAAAATTTGCGGACAGTATTACATCATATTATCACATAATATATTATTGTAAACTATCATTAAAATTAAGTCAATATAATTATTTAAACAAATTATAAATCTTAACATATCTTAATATAAAATATATAAAATGCCTCTGTCGGCTGTTTATTGGCTGTTTGTTTTATAGTATGTACATAAATCGCACAGCGGACA
Organism: Eubacteriales bacterium; assembly: GCA_028709565.1. Taxonomy (GTDB): domain Bacteria; phylum Bacillota; class Clostridia; order Oscillospirales; family CAG-272; genus JAQVWU01. Next base: position 6,482 of record JAQVWU010000158.1, on the reverse strand, counting down.
GTTATCGCACAGCGGTTTTCTTGCCCTGCAGACCTCGCGGCCGAACAAAACAAGTCTATGGCAGAAATCGGTCTGCTCTGAAGGCTCGATTAAACCGGCCAGCGTTTTTTCAACCCGTTCGGGGCGGCGTTCGTCAGCGGATGTGAAGCCCAGCCGTCCGGACAGGCGGATACAGTGCGTGTCGGTGACAATTGCCGGCTTACCGTATATATCACCCAGAATCAGATTGGCTATTTTGCGGCCGACCCCCGGCAGCTTTAAGAGATCGTCCATATTGTCCGGCACGATGCCGTTAAAATCGGATGTTATCATGGCGCAGGAAGCTTTTATATTCTTTGCCTTTGTGCGGTACAGACCGCATGATTTTATCGCGGTCTCAATTTCCGGCTGTTCCGCCTCCGCCAATGATCCGGCCGTTGGGAAGCGGGAAAACAGGTCCTCGCTTATAATGTTTACACGCGCGTCGGTGCATTGAGCAGATAATATGCCCATTACAAGCAGACGCCACGGTTCTCCCTCGTAACGGAGCGCGCATTCCGCTTCCGGATAAAGCGCCCGAAGGCGTTCAACCGTTTCGGCGGCTTTTTGTTTCGGTTTTTGTTTCGGTTTTTGTTTCGGTTTTTGTTTCAATGATGACTATTCCTTCCCGGGTCGGAGAGATCGATGCCGAAATCTCTGCGGCAGATTACACCCAGCCGGCACAGCGGCAGTCCGACGATATTAAAATAATCCCCTTCAATGCGTTCGACAAACAGTGCAGCTCTGCCCTGAATGGCGTAAGCGCCGGCTTTATCGCTGAGATGTTCGCTGCGCACATAGGCATCTATTTCATCATCGGTCAGCCGGCGAAAAAAAACAACGGTTCGTTCATATTCCGCGGTCAGCGTATCCCCGCGGGCAACGGCAACGCCGGTGCAGACTTCATGGGCTCTGCCGCTCAGGGCGTGTATCATACGCGAAGCGTCCGCCGGGTCGGCCGGCTTGCCGAAATTTTCGTCATCGCACCGGACAACGGTATCGGCAGCGATAATCAGCGCGTCCTCCGTGTCTCTGATTCTCTCCCGGACCGCGTTCAGCTTACGTATCGCCAGACGGCGTACCAATTCACCGGTTTGTATGCCGGATGGCGCGTCTTCATCTACATCAAACGCCGCAACTTCAAATTCAAGACCCAGATCGGCCAGCAACTGCCGTCTCCTCGGGGATTTGGACGCGAGTATTATTCTGTTCATATCTTTCATATCTTTATCTTACTGCCTATAAAAAGCGAGAATACTATAAAAATTATAGTGGAAATATTTAAATTCAGACTTATCGCGAAGGTTATAACAACAACCCCGAGATTCAGCACGAAAGGTGAGGTCAGACCGAATTCACGGCCGAAGGACAGCCAGGAAAGCCACGGAATATGGGCGGTCACCTGAGCGACAAGCATACCCACAACCACACCTATACAGATCAACAGGATTATGTACAGCGTTTTTTTCATAAATGATATACCTTCCAAAATTAAAATTAATACAGCTTATTTTATTCTCCTGTTGATCCGAAACCCCCGCTGCCCCGCGCGGTTTCATCGAGACTGTCGGCGGTGATGAAATGCGCCGTGTATACGGGTACGAACATTAGCTGGGCTATGCGGTCCGCGTTGTTTACGGTGTAGGGTTCTCTGCCGCGGTTTATAAGTGAAACGCGGATTTCCCCCCGGTAATCGCTGTCGACAACGCCGACGGCATTAGACAGCGTAACGCCGTGTTTTGTACCCATGCCGCTCCGTCCGAAAATAAGCGCGACAACATCGTCCCGGTCCGGGGACAGGGCAATTCCCGTGGGCAGGGTTACGATTTCACCGGGATTTATTGTTACCGGATTGTCTATGCATGCCTTCAGGTCCGCTGCCGCCGACCCGTCGGTGGCGTAAACGGGATACGCGGCGTCCCCGCGCAGAAACTGTATCTTTACATTGATATTCATATTCGTTGGTTTATCCTCTGCCGGGGTCTATCCGGTCCTCTTATTTTGTCTGGTTATGATTATGCCGGTAACCGCGAACACCGCCACGGCCAGCCCGGTAAGTATAATCCTGCCGGTATAGGCGTTATTTCCGGCAGCCGGTGTCTCTTCCTGATGTGTCACATCGGGTTGTCCGGTCTGTTCGGTTTGCTCTTGCCCGGCCGCCGCGGTTGTACCTTCCGTATCACCGGCGCCATCGGCTGTTCCGGCGGCGAGGGCGGCATAATCCAGCACAGCTAAGACCGCCCGGGCTATCGCGGCATGCCCCGGGGCGTTCGGGTGCGGGTCGGCGTTGGAGGTCTCGGGGTTGACGTTGGTCATACCCGGCGCGTTGATGGCGTCATATATCGCCGCTATGGCGTAATCCATATCCGCACGGCCGTCATGCAGTATATCGTTCATCCGTGTGATATATTCATCGGACAGCGCTCCGAAATCAAAGGCTCCCAATATCAAACCGTGGTACGGATTATAAAACCCGGTCATTATTATCTGGGATGACGGATTAAACGTCCGCAGCTGTGCGTAAATCAGAGGCAGATTTGTCCTGTAGGATTCCACGCCGGCATCGAACTCGGCAAGCTTCTGCTCCGAGGTAAGCGTTGCCTCAATCGCCGCCAGGGACGCCGCGTCGGCGCCGTCAGGCAGGGTGCGCAGCACCCCCGAAAGCTTTGAAAGCAGGTCATTCGAACCGATGGAAACGGTAATCAGGGACGCGTCTTTGAGCCGGGTATACGCTTCGCTTCCCGGGCTTATGTTATTCAGCGCGTTGAGCAGACCGCTGCTGGTCATACCGTTCACCGCGTAATTCGTGTAATTAACGGCGCTGATTCCGGCCTCGGCGGCGATGATATTTGTATAACATTCCGTTTCGGCGGCCTGCAGTCCGTAACCGTATGCGATGCTGTCGCCGAGCGCGACATATGAGGCAAAAACGGGTTCGGCAGCGAAAACGGACAGGCCGGTCAGCGCAGCGGCGGCTATTATGGCGCAAATCCGATTTATATTCATACAGCACCTCCGTCTGAAAAAATCCGTATCACAATTTATGTAAATGTTTATATTAATTATAGCATATTAAATTTAAATTAGCAATAATCAAAGGATTACCGGCAGGTTAACATTGTAAATCGGCGTTTCGTTTAATTTCCGCTTGACTTTTTATCTTGATATGGTAAAATTAAAACAGGCGGAGCATATTTTCCGAAGCCGGACACAGGTCGCCTCTGCCGAAAAAATGATAACCGGATTTACTAAAGCTGCCGGTCGAAAATAAACCGTATTATTTATATAATTATATTTTAAAAGGAGCGCTTCCCGGTGGAAAAAATTTATACCATACCAGTAAACGAATCGTTCGACGAATGCGCGGCCGACCGGTCGCTGGGCTGCCCGTTCTGCAGGCTCTACGAAAAACTGGAGAACAACGAGCTGGACCTGATTCTGGGCGCGTCTATGATGGAACCGGATGTGCGGCAGAAGACCAATGAGCTCGGTTTTTGCCACAGCCATTATGATATGATGTTTGTCCGGAAGAACAGGCTCGGTATGGCGCTGACGATGGAGAGCCATCTTGATGTGATACGCTCCGCGTTTGAGAGCGGCGGATTTCTGCGCCCCGCCGGAGCCGGCGTCTCCGAGTTAATAAAAAAACTGGACCTGTCCTGTTATGTCTGCGGACGGATAGGCTATTCCCTCAAAAAAATGATTGAAAACGCGGTATACCTCTGGGAAACCGACAGCGGTAAAAGAGAAAAGCCTTTTGAGGAGAAGATAAAAAATCAACCTTATTTTTGCCTGCCCCACTACCGCCGGTTTATCGAAAGCGGACGCGAGCGGATTAACAAAAAGAAATTCCCCGCGTTTAACACGATTGTAACCGACGTTGTCACCGCTTATTTTGACACTCTCCGCGCCGATATCAGCTGGTTCTGCAAAAAGTTTGATTACCGTTACGAAGAGGAGCCCTGGGGAAATTCAAAGGATGCCGTCGAACGCGCCATAATATTCTTAAAAGGAAAAGAAAAACAATAGATTATGAATGTAATACAATATGACGGCTATGCGGATATCGCTCCGATAACCGGTTTTTCGCTGCGCAAAACCTTTACGTGCGGTCAGTGTTTCCGGTTTGATGAAGAGGGGGACGGTTATTCGGGGGTAGCCTTTGGAAGATACGTGCGTTTTGCGCAGCCTGCTCCCGATATTCTGCGAATTTACGGAGAGGCAGCGTCCGACGCGGACCTGTGGATAAAATATCTGGCGCTTGATGTCGATTATGAAGCGATAAGGCTCGACATAGCGCGGCGCTTCGATTGTGAGATTATGGACAGGGCGCTTGAATACGGTGAGGGTATACGTATCCTGCGGCAGCAGCCGTGGGAGGTGATATGTTCGTTTATAATCTCACAGAACAATAATATCGGCAGAATAAAAAAGATTATCGCCGCGCTCAGCCGGGCGCTGGGAGAACCGGCTGCCGGTTCGGACAGGCATCACGCCTTTCCCACACCCGAAGCGTTGTTCAAACTGGGCACCGAAGGGATTTTCGCCCTCGGAACCGGCTTCAGGGCGAAATACATATATGACGCGGCCAATAGGATTACCGAAGGTATTATAGACCTCAACGCGCTGGCTGCCCAAGATACACGAACACTTATAAAAGAACTGTGTACCGTGAAGGGCATAGGGCTGAAGGTAGCGTCCTGTGCCGCCCTGTTCGGATTCGGAAGAACCGAGGTTTTTCCGGTGGATGTATGGGTGCGCCGTTCCATAGACAGGCATTTCGGCGGAAAACTGGACATCGACTCGCTCGGTGAGTACGCGGGTATCGCACAGCAATATCTGTTCTATTATGAGCGGGAGAACGGCGGCAGAACATAAAAACAATATAAAAGCCCACCGGGATTATCCGGTGGGTTTGTTTCAACGGCTGACAGGCGAACTATGCGCCGGCTTCCTCGAATTCTATATGCGCTTTATTATAATCCTCAACGATTTTTTCGAGTGTTTTAATTTTCTTTTCGTAATAAGAGGCAAAGTTGCCGCCCGCGTCCAGAGTCCAGGGCAGAACCATGTAAAACTCCGATCCGAGATTAACGCCCAGGTCATATACGGTATTTCCGAATAAAATGTCCAGCATTTCCTGCGACTCGGTATCTCTTGATATTTTCTGTCCCAGCAATATATCATAAAACGCGGGGATGACCAGCTGTCCGTTCCAATAACCGAGCAGCTCGACGGTTTTTCCGACAAGTTCGGTATTATCCGCCGACGCGGGAACACACATAAAACCCGCCCAGTTGAGTGATATATAATCGGTTTGCGACCGGTCAAATTTTGGCATGGGCAATATGCCGAATTCGACCTCGGTCGCGCGAAAGACCGGAGCCAGGCTGAGGGGGACATAATAGAAGAGCGCTCTGCCCGAATCGAAGCTGACCGGGGGTGTGCCGCCCATGTTCGGGTCGGTTGCCTGACTGAAAGGCCATGTGAACGAAGTATTGCCCTCATTGAGCAGGGTGTCCGCCATATCAATAATCGAAACCATTTTCTCGGTGTTCAATACTATTTGCGGCTGACCGTCATCGGTCTGTATGGTATACTGGCCGCAGCCGGTGACAACGCTGGCGAGCTGCCAGCCGTATTCGCCTACAAAGCCGTATTGGTCGTTTTCATCGAAGATACCGTCGCCGTTTATATCGGCGGAAGCCGATTCGGCCATTTTTATAAGCTGCTCCCAGGTCCACTCCCCGTCATCGACAAGGGTATAGGGGTCCTCAAGCGTCAGGTTTTCGATGAGCAGCTTGTTGAAGAATATCGAATTGACGTCGGGCAGTATAAAGTCGTTTGAGGCAAACGCGAGTACCCCCTCAACCTTCATATTCCGCTGTACGCTTTCGTTCCAGTATGATTTGGTCATGTCGATTTGGGGTATGTCGTTCCAGTTCTTAACGACGCCGTCGCTTACATACTTGGTGATATCCGACGAATTATGGATTAAGGCAAGATCATAAACGTCATCGCCGGCGTAGACGGTTTTTTTGATTTCATTGAACTGCGGGGTGTCGGTGTTGCCCAGCGTATATGAGTTTATGTCGATATTGAGATGCTCTTCGATTCTTGCGGTGCGGTCGAAAATCGCGTCATTGACCGCGTCACCGTTGGCTTCATCGCTGAAATAATAATCGGAAATGAGCGACCAGTCGATATAGAGGATCATAAATTCCTCGCAGGCATAATCGCTCTCGGCGATTTGGTGCATATCGCCGGTATCGCCGGCCGCTTGGGCCGTTGTCTCGGAGACAGTTGTTTCGCCCGGTGTCTCATTGCTGCCGTTCTCCGAAGCGCACGCGGCTATGCTGACAAAAACAAGACATAACGCCATAAACATTAAAAACGTTTTTTTTTGATTTGTTGCCGATGCTCATAATTACAGATCCTTTTTTCGTTACTCTTTTCGGTCTTGA
>JAQVWU010000157.1 GCA_028709565.1 Eubacteriales bacterium | reverse complement strand
GTCGGATTCAAATAAAGCAGATGGCAGAAAAAACGGCTGATTTATATGGCGGTATAGATATATTGGTAAATTGCGCGGCGCTGCAGCCTAATTTATATATTTCGGAATATGACGAGGAAATTTTCACAAAAATCTGGCAGATAAATATCGGCGGTTATATGCGGGCGGTTCAGGAGTGCCTTCCGTATCTTAAAATCAGCAAATGTCCGCGTATAATAAACATATCATCGGTTCACGGTAAACGGCCCGCGGTATTCGACACCGGATATTCGATGACCAAAGGGGCTATACGTATGTTTACAAGGGAGGCCGCGCTGGAATTCGCAAAATATAATATAACGGTCAACTGCATCGATTTGGGCGCCTGCCGTATTGAAGGTAAAACCGGCAATTTCCCCTTCAGACTGCGTCACGACAAAGGGACAAATGAGAATCCCGGATATCCGCTCGGACGTATTGCCGTCCCCGAGGACGCGGGGCATCTGGCTCTTTTTCTCGCTTCTCACGAAGCTCATAATATAAACGGAGCCGGTATCCGTTTGGACGGCGGTGCAATGCTGACATGAATATTTACATCGGATTTTCGCTCTTTCCGTCAAGAAAATCCATGACCCGCTTTTTTACACCTTCATCCGCAATCACGGCAGGCTGCCAGCGTTTATCATAGACATAACACGGTATTATATTTTCATACGTGTCGAGCAGAACACCGCCGGCTATGTTTAATATATACTGATATATAATTGTACGGTTTTCACCGCGTCCGGCACCGAACAGAAAATTCCCGAGCGAATAAACGATATTAACCCCGTTATATCGCTCTATCGGCTGTAACACATGCGGATGATGCCCGATGACCAGATCGGCTCCGACATCAACAAATTTGCGCGCGAGATTGACGATATTTTCGGGCGGTGTATATACCCGTTCTGTACCTCCGTGAAAAAAGACTATCCTGAAATCTGTAGTTTCTGCCAGCGCGGTCAGTGTTTCGATTAACCTGTCCGAATTGGCATAAATCATTATATCAGAGCATAATATTGCAATTCTAAAACCGTATTTTTCGATAATCACGGGGTTATTGTTATCACCCCATAACAAACCCGCCGATTCCGCCGCCGCTATAGTGTCTTTTTTTCCCTGTAAGCCGTAATCGTATGTATGATTATTTGCAAGGGATATCATATCAATACCGCCTGCCGTAAAGATAGATGCGTTTGCCGATTTGCTTTTATACCAATATGCGCCTTCATAACCCTTATTTATTGCCGGCAAATCGTTATCGGTAAATACATTCTCGCAATTTGCGACGGTAAAATCATCGGTTTTTAATATATCGGATACCCCGGCGAAAAAATACGCAGGGTCTTCGTTATCCGCCCGATAGTTGAATGTGTTCCAATTATATTCACCTCTGTATGAAGCGAGCATGCAATCGCCGACAAAGGACAGCGTTATGGTATCAATGGGGATCGAATCGGCTAAATCCGCAGCCGAACCCCGCACTAATCGGTTGAAATTATTACCCGGCGGGTCATATATGGATTCAACCGTATCTTTTGCTATTTTTTCGTCTATAAAATGCCCGACCGCAATGCTCCCCGATGCGCACGCGGTATTGTATATCATAAATGCTATACACAGCAAAATTATAATTCTGCATTTATTCCTGATGCAATCACCCCGCTCCATGCGATATATTTTACCCAATTTTGCTTGTTTTGTCAAGTTTTTTCCGAAAACATACTTTGTTGTCTTCAGCTTGACATATCCTGATGCAGGTATTATAATTATCTCATGGATAATAGCATTAGTTTTTTCAGATGCCCGGTCTGCCGCGGCATATTGTATAAGATTCCGGGTTGTTTGAGATGTAAAGTCAATCACAGTTTTGATTTATCCAAAAGCGGTTATGTCAATCTTCTCCTCTCAAATAAATCAAGACACGGAGATGACTCATTGATGGTGGGAGCCCGCAGCGCTTTTCTTAAACGGGGATATTATCGTCCACTGCTCGATGGTGTATCGGATATATTGCTAAAACATTATAATAACGGTTTAATTCTTGACGCGGGATGCGGAGAGGGTTATTATACACAGGGCATTGCCCGGAAATTAGCAGAGTCTAATATCAATGCAGATATCATCGCTGCAGATATCTCCAAAACGGCGGTCAATGCGGCTGCAAAACGACGCGGCGCAGCGGAATATGCTGTCGCAAACGTTTACGATCTGCCTTTAAACGACCGTTCTGTCGGCATGGTATTAAATGTATTCGCGCCTTTCGCTCTGTCCGAATACATGCGAATATTAAAAAAAGACGGTATTGTCATCCATGTAATGCCTCTTGAAAACCATCTGCTCGCCCTCAAGCAGCTGGTCTATAACGAAGCATATACCAATGCAGTTAAACCCTGTGAAACGCACGGACTTACTCTTTGCGATAAACACGACATAAAGTATATATTCCGTCCAGATACCGCCGGGGACATTATGAACCTGTTCATGATGACACCTTATTATTATACATCGTCGGAAAATGACCGTGCTAAAATAAAAAACGCCGCGTTTCTTGAAACAGAAGCGGAGTTTCGTATACTTGTCTATAAATTAAATAAAATATAATAAAAAACTACGGTAAACTAAAAATGGCAACAAAGAAACTGATGACCGCAGACGCTCTCTTTCAGCATTTGGAGACATTAAAAACAAACCGCAATAAACGATACAGAACCGGTGAATTTTTCGTCGAAGGTGTGCGCAATATAAACGAAGCCGTAAAAAACCGATGGCATATCGTTTCTTTGTGTTATACCCCCGACAGACCGCTGTCAGGCTGGGCTTGCGATACAATTGACGGAGTGAAAACCGACGTAAATTATGAACTCACACCTGTCCTGATGGACAGACTGAGCGCAAAAACCGAATCATCCGAAATTGTCGCTGTGGTAAAAATGCGGGATGACGACTTTTCATGTATAAATCCATCGGAATGCCCGATAATCGCCTTATTCGACAGACCGTCAAACAAGGGGAATCTGGGTTCGGTCATACGTTCCTGTGACGCCTTCGGTATAGACGGTCTTATCATTACGGGTCACGCGGTGGACCTGTATGATCCGGAAGTAATCGCCGCTACCATGGGTTCTTTTTTCAGCCTTTCCTGCGTCAGGGCAACCGACAATGCCTCCCTTTTTGACTATATAACCAATATGAGAAACCGATATCCGGATTTCAAAACGGTCGGCACCACGGCGCACAGCCGGACGGCGATATACAATACCGATATGACCTGCCCGACATTAATCATGACAGGCAATGAAGCCGAAGGACTCAGCCGAATATTTAAAGAAAATTGCGATGTTCTGTCCACAATACCCATGTCGGAAAGGTCAGCGGCTACTTCGTTTAACGCCGCCTGCGCCGCGACCGCTGTGTTCAGCGAAGCAATTCGTCAGAGAAATATTATGAAAAAATAATAATATAAATAATATAAATAATATAAAGGAGTTAAATTATGGCACTCTTGCATGTTAATTTTTTCTCAAAGACACTCGGTATGATGATGAATATGGATGTAATACTGCCGCAGGAAACACCGCAGGACGCACACTATCCTTCACTGTATCTGCTCCACGGTATGAGTGATGACCATACAGTGTGGCAGCGCAGGACATCAATCGAACGCTACGCGGACGAAAAACGAATAGCCGTGATCATGCCGACAACTCATCTGGGATGGTATACCGATATGAAACACGGTCTGAATTATTACACATTTATCGCAAAGGAACTGCCGTCGATATGCAGGGATTTGTTTCCCAAAATATCACCGCGCCGGGAGGATACATACGCGGCGGGACTTTCGATGGGCGGCTACGGAGCGCTGAAACTTGGACTGCTTGATTCCGAAACCTTCTCGGCTGTCGCTGCCCTGTCCGGAGCGGTTCACATGGGCCTTCATAAAGATGACAGCGATGTAAGTGAATTTTACCGCAACATTTTCGGCACAGCCGATGATTTCAACGGCAGCGATAATGACCTTTATTCAGCCGCCGAAAAACTGGCGCAATCGGGTAAGCCGCTGCCAAAGGTTTACATGTGGTGCGGAACCGAAGATTTCCTTTACGAACAAAACACCGTCATGCGGGACCGCCTCAAGGCTTTGTCATATGATCTGACATATGAAGAGTCTGCGGGTGACCATCAATGGAAATACTGGGACGAAAAAATCAGAACGGTGCTTGACTGGCTGCCTGTAAACGGTTGACCTCACTGAGGCAGATGATTTTATCCGCGAAGGCATTTGCTTCGCCTGTATCATGCGTTATAAAAACAACCGTCCTGCCCTCGGTTTCCGATTTTACCAGTTTTATTATGTCGTTCTTGAGCGCCGTATCCAGGCCGTAAAAGGGCTCATCCAGTAAAATAACCGGCTTGTTATACGCAAGCGTCCGCGCAAGCGAGACCCTGCGGTTCATCCCGCCCGACAGTTCGGAGGGATACTTACCGCCGTCATCATTCAATCCGACTTTTTCAAGCCATGCCGCCGCTTCCTCTCGAGCGGCGGCACGTTTTTTATCGATTACGCACGCGATATTTTCAAGAGCGCTCAGCCATGGAAACAAGCGGGGTTCCTGGAACATGAACGCGATTTCTTTTCGGGATATACCCGTTATATAACCGCTGTCCGGTTTATCCAGACCGGCGATTATTCGCAACAATGTCGTCTTGCCGCTGCCGGACGGTCCCAGCAATACCGTCCTTTTACCGGAGTGAACTTCCAGTGACACTTCTTTTAATATCTGCCTGTCGCTGAAGCTTTTCGATATATTGTCCAGTATGATATTCGGTTTATTATTCAATATTTAATCTCCGTCATACGCATCGCGATTTTGAGTATGTTTTCGATTATAAGACTTATAACGATGAGAGCCGCCGTCCACGCAAACAAATCGACCGTCTCGAGATACAGTTTTGCTTCATATATTTGTTTACCTATGGAAAACGCCGGCACGCATAACACCTCCGCCGCTACCCCGGTCTTCCATGCGAACCCTATGGCGTTTATTACCGATGTTTTGAAAAACGGCATAACCGACGGAATATACAGTTTTGTCAGCAATTTATGCCGCGTGAAATTATACATGAATGCGGTTTCGGCAAGAGAACGGTCAACCGATTCCAGACCCGCCGTCACACCGCTCCAGACTATGGGCAATACAATCAGAAAAGCGATAAAAATCGGCACAAATCCGCTGCTCATCCATACCAATGCCAATATTATAAAAGACGCTACAGGTGTTACCCGTATGACGGTCAGCAGAGGCGCTATCAGCGCGTGAATCACTCTGAACCGGAACGCCAGCGCCGCGGTCAGAATGCCCGAGACAACGCCCAGCAGAAACCCGCCCATAACCCTCATGAGTGACACGAATATCATCACCCAGAACTCCCCGCTGACCGCAAATTCCGCAAGTTGCAGGGCAACCTTCAGCGGCGAGGGGATGAGCAGTTCCCGTCCGATTATCAACGCGGCTGTCTGCCACACCGCGAGCCAAAAAAGCAGGACACACGCGTTTTTAATAATGCCGGCCGCTTTTTTCACTTCTTATAATAGAACACGTCGTCAGGCAGTGCACCTCCCACAGAGGCGGGATTCGCGTCGTATAATATCTTAAGCATGCCCGAAAACTGTTTCTGCATCTCGTTTCCGTCAATATATACGATATTGCTGTTCGGAATCGCCTTTTCCGCGACGTCAGCTTTTGACAATATACCGTTGTCGGCAATCAGCTGCGATGCCTCAGCCGGATTGGCGTTTACATATTCTATTGACTCCCTGTATTCGTCAAGAAAATTATCGACTGCCTGCTTGTTTGCCTCGATAAACGATTTGCTTGCGATAACGCATCCCTGGATGAGCTTGCTTTCATCGCCTGAGATTTTATTCCACTCTTCGGTCAGATTCAGAGCTATGCGCACATCGGGATTGGCGGACAGCACCGACGTAACGTTGGGTTCGGGCAGCATACCCAGTACAATGTCACCCGACGAAATGAGGGTTGCCAGTTCGGCGTGCGCGCCGTAATATTCGATTGTAACATCAACGTCGGGTTCAACGCCGTTTTCCTTTAAAACATGTTTCAGGATATATTCGGGGGTCGCCGCCTGGCCGGATGCGTATAAAGTCTTCCCGCGAAGATCGCTGACTGCGTTGACACTGTCGCCGTTCTCCAATACATACAGAACACCGAGTGTATTGACGGCTATTATCTGAATGTCTTTTTCGGTTTTATTATATAATACCGATGCCAGGTTAGCGGGAACAGCCGCTATGTCAGCCGAACCGTTTATTACGGCTGCCGTTACCTCATCGGGTGAAGTTGCCACCGTAAATGTATAATTGTTGGACGCCTTACCCTCCGCGTTGTCGCTCATCAACTTTGCCGCACCCATTCCGGTAGGACCGGCGAGTACGGTTATTCTGACATCACCTTTGGCTGCCGGCGCGCAGGAGACGGTGAATATGAACACTGAAATCAACAAAATGGCTAAAAACTTTTTCATTGCAATACCCTTTCTTTTCCGGTTTGATATTCCGGGTTATAATTACTTAACATCCTTCAACAGTTCCGCCGATAAAATAGCAATCTTTCTTCCATCACGTTTTATGCATCCCAGCGATTCAAGCGTATCAAAAGCCCGGTACAGGGACGCCCGCGAGATATCCAGCGAATCGGCCAGCTGTCTCAATCCGGTCGGCAGGATAACACAGCCGTCCTCCTCCCGCAGATTCTCAATATAACGGGCCAGTCTGCTTTCCGCCGTGCCTGAAGTAAATGAAGCTATCTTGTCATTCAAAAAACGGATACGATCG
>JAQVWU010000156.1 GCA_028709565.1 Eubacteriales bacterium | reverse complement strand
CGGCAAGGATTACCCCCTCGTCGGTGAACTCGACGGCCGTTTTATTGAATATTATCTTCGCGCCGTCGATTTTCGCATAGGCCAGTTCTATCTGCCGCGCGGTTACCGACCCCTCATCCGCATTGCAGATGATTGTAACCTCCTCGCTGCCGTGTCTGAAGGCGGTTCGGGCCACATCCATCGCCACATTACCGGCGCCGATTACGGCTACGCGATTACCGAGCCTGTAAACCGAAGGGTTTTTCAGATATTCTATCGCGTAATGCACATTGCCGAAGCTTTCGCCCTTGATATTGAGCCTGTACGGACGCCATACCCCCGTACCCATGAATATCGCCTTATAACCGTCCCGGAACAGGTCGTCCATGTTCAGATTGGTGCCGATGGCTGTGTTGGGCCGAATCCTCACCCCGCTGGCGATCAGCGTCTCCATGAGTCTGTCCAGGATGGTCTTCGGCAGTCTGAACTCCGGCACTCCGTAACGCAGAACGCCGCCGATGCGGTCATTGGCCTCAAAAATGGTGATGTCACAGTTCAGTTTTGACAGTTCAAAGGCGATGGTGATGCCGGCGGGCCCCGAGCCGATGATGGCAATCTTGCCTTTGCTCCTGTCGGAGGGCGCCGGCTTGTATATGTTCAGATAATAGTCGGATATATAGCGTTCTATGGCGCTGATCTGCACCGGGGAGCCCTTCTTTCCCAGCACACAGTGCCCCTCGCACTGGTTTTCCTGGGGGCACACATGGCAGCAGACCAGGGACAGCGGATTGTTTTCAAAAAGCAGCCTGCCCGCATCCGATATTTTGCTGTCAAGCAGCAGCGAGATGGCGTCGCGGATGGGTGTGTGTACCGGACATCCCTGGCTGCACATGGGATTTTTGCACTGCAGGCAACGTTTGGCGTCCTCGATGATATGTTTGCTCATTATTGACATTATCGCCTCTTTTATATATTATGTATTATGAAAATATGAAAAAACCGTTTTAATTTCACATTTACAGCATACAATATTTTTTGCGTAATTTCAACGTGTTTTTATATTATACATATTGATTTTATGTTAATTCGCGGAGAGCCATATCGGCGGATTTTAAAAATCATTTGACAACACAGAGGCAGATTTTAAAAAATCATAAAAACCTATTGACATTGACGTAACGTAATGGTCTATAATTGCTGCAGGGGGTGATACATTGGAATACACAATCAACGAGCTGGCAAAAACGGCGGGGGTCAGTACACGGACGCTGCGGTATTACGATCAATGCGGTCTGCTTCCTCCCTGCCGCGTCAGCCCAAACGGTTATCGCATATACGGTCAAAAGGAGGTGGACAGACTGCAGCAGATTCTTTTCTACCGCGAACTCGCCATGCCGCTGGCGGATATTAAGAAGATACTGGAGACGGCGGATTTTGACCGGATGACGGCGCTGGAGAACCACCTGTCCGCTCTGAGGGCAAAGCGCGGCCGGCTGGACCTGCTGATATCAAATGCCGAAAAGACCATTAAAACAATGAAAGGGGAAACGGTAATGAGTGACAAAGAGAAGTTTGAAGGGTTTCTGAAAAAACAGGTAGAAGACAATGAGGCGCAATACAGGGAGGAGATACGGACAAAATACGGAGACGAACGCGTCGGCCGCTCAAACGCGCGGCTGCTTAAAATGAGCCCCGAGCGTTATGCTGAGCTGGAAACGCTGACGGCGGAACTGAACGCGGCCCTCAGGGCTGCCCTTGAGCAGGGGGACCCGGCAGGCAAGGCCTGCGAACTGCATAAAAAGTGGCTGTGCTTTTACTGGGACAGCTACAGCAAAGAGGCGCATCTCGCTCTGACGCAACTTTATGCAGATGACCCGCGTTTCACCGCGTACTACGACAAAATCGCACCGGGCTGCGCTGCCTTCCTGCGTGACGCGGCGGTTATATACTGCGGATGACTTGCCATGCATATAAAACGGGGGTTATGCGATGAAATATTTTGTCGGCGTTGATCAGGGCGGTTCCAAAACCGAGATTCTGATCGGCGATGAAAACGGACGGTTAATCGATAAATGCACCGGTTCCGGGTACAGCGAATTTTTGAAGGACTTAAAAGACAATACGGATTTTTTTATTAAATATGCGAAGCAGCAGATAAAACAGCTGGCAAACCTGTTGAGCGCAAACAATCTTGTTCTTTCCGATGTTTACGCCCTGTGCGCGTGTATGGCAGTCGTAAACAACGATGAAATACAAACCGGTCTCGAAAATGACCTGCGCAGCAGAAGCTCCGTACAAAACATTTCGGTTTATAACGACATGTACGGGGCATGGAGAGCGGGGACAGGCAAACGACCGAGCGGAGTGATGGCGGCCGGAACCGGGACGGGTATAATGCTTTTCGGTGAGGGCGGATTTGTAACCGACCTTGCGGGCAGGATAAAACATCAGGCAGCAAAGGAACTGGGATACCGGGCGTTTCTGCACGCCTGTCTTTCCGCTATATCAATCCTTGAACCCACAATACTTACAGAGAATATCTGTGAATTCGCCCGGACGGCTACCGTTGAGGAAGCGCTGAAGAAGACCAAAAACGGGCAGGACATCAATGCCCTGCCGTATCAGTATTTTGTTCCTTATGTTTATGACGCCGTATTGCAAAAAGACAGGGTGGCGGAAGACTTTGTGAACCAGACAGGCCGCGCATTTGCCGAATGTATCCGCGGCGGCATAAAGGACTGCGGTTGGGAAAACATCGAAATACCGTTTGTCCTAAGCGGCGGTTCCTTTAAAGGCAAAGGTTTTGTATTGGAGAAGGCAGTAACAGATAATTTGCGGGATCTTGCAAACCTGAAATTGTTTCAGGCGGAACATGAACCGGTATACGGAGCGCTGCTGCTGGCTTACGAAAAATATAATAACGGGATAATCCCGGAAATAACCGGGGAAGATAAAACAAAGTGTAAAATTAAAAGGGAACTGAGATAGGCATTAACGGGGGCAGGTATGGCACGGGGAAAAACAATTAAACTGTTTTTGATGGACGGAGAACCGGGCGGCAGAATAAAATGCTCCCTTGCCAACTGGACGGGCATCGCATACAAGATCCCCCGTACCGCCCTTGACAGGTGCAGGAACATGGAGATTCTCAGGCAGAGCGGGGTATATTTCCTGTTCGGTACCGATAACAGCGACGGTCCGGTTGTGTATATCGGACAGGCCGGCAGCCGTAAAAACGGCAAGGGGCTGTTGTTCCGCGTTCGGGAGCCGCATAACGCCATTGACTACTGGACCGAGACCGTTATGTTTACGACAATCAATAATTCTTTTGGACCGACCGAAATAAGCTATCTGGAACATCGCTTTTGCAGCCTGGCGTCGGAGGCGAACCGTTATTCCGTGAAAAACGGCAACGACCCCAACCCGGGCAATATAACCGAGGAGACCGAAAGCGAGCTCGAAGAGTTCATAGATTATGCGAAAATCGTCATGGGAACGCTCGGACACAAAATTTTTGATCCCTATATTACACCGGATACGCAGTCGGAACCTTTGCTGTATATGGAATACGGACAGGGAAAAGCCGCCGGAAAACGCACCGGCGACGGGTTTGTGGTCCTCAGGGACAGCGTCATCAACCCCGCGGTGACCGCCAGCTGTCCGGAGAGCGTGCACAGAGCACGCGCGAAATACGCCGGCAGAATCAATGCGGAGCACGTACTGACGGCCGACACTCTTTTTGCCAGTCCCAGCGCGGCGGCCGGTTTTGTCGGTGGAGCGTCTTTGAACGGAAACGCCCGGTGGAAGGACGAAAACGGCGTCTCCCTCAAAACGCTCGAAAGGGCCCGTCAGGAGTAACGGTATGTTTATATAACCGTCATGACTACCTTGCCAACGTTTTCATTGCGGTACAGTATTGCCTGCGCTTCCTCGGCTTGAGTAATGGGCAGCACTTTATATATGGTCGGACGGACCCGGCCCGATTCGATGAAGGGATAGACCTCGCTGTGTATCTTTGACATTATCTCCGCCTTTAGGGCATTGTCCCGCGAGCGCAGGGTGCTGCCGATAATGCGGATGCCTTTGGCGTAGACCGTCCGCAGATTTATCTCACTGAGTTCGCCGTCAAGCGCGGCGATAACAATCCATCTGCCGCCCCGCTCCATGAACTGGAGACATCTGCCCATGGTTTTGCCGCCCACACAGTCTATGGCGACATCGACCGGCTGATGCTTTAAGACATCCTCAACCGGTTGCTCGGCGGTGTTGACGATGATGTCGGCCTTTAAATGGGCTATCGCTTCGGCTTTTTTCCCTGAGCGCACCGTTGTGATGGCCTTCATGCCGAAGGCCTTTGCCATGGGGATCATAACGCTCGCCAGCCCGCTCCCGCCCGCCGTTATGAAAACGGTATCGCCGGCCTTGGCGCCGCCTTCGATAAAGAGATTCAGATAAGAGGTTGCGAAGGCTTCGGGTATGGCGGCGGCTTCGGTCATACTGCAGCTTTCGGGCACCGGCAGGCACATGTCATGGCGGATCGCCGCAAACTGGGCATACCCTCCGCCTCCCAGCAGGGCGCACACCCTCTCCCCGATCTGTCGGGGACTTTTTTTTGCCGCCTCATCGCTCATTTCGATGATTTCACCGGATATTTCAAGTCCCATCCATTCGGGACAGCCCTCAGGCGGCGGATAATTGCCGTCGCGCTGCATCAGGTCGGCCCGGTTGAGGGCGGCGGCGTGTATCTTTATCAATACCTCGTCGGTTTTTATTACCGGGTCGGGTACATCGGTCCAGCGGAGCCGTTTATTTTCGTCCGTTAAAATGGCTTTCATAGTAATATATCTTTCCTGTAATTTTTCTGTATTTATATATGTTTATACGGCACTAAAGCCCGTACCGGCTGTTTAAATCGACGTCGGCGCCGCAGGCCTTCATCACCAGTTTGTGGACGTTGAGCTCGTATTCGTATGTAAACGGATTGACCCTCTCCCCCCTCACACATGCGGCAAACTCCAGCATCATCTTGTCATAGCGTCCGAAATCCGGGAATTCCAGCTCGCGGCGGCGATTGGCGTAGGCCGCCGAATAGCTGACATCGGTATAAAAGGTCCGTGTCGGGTTTTCCAGCGGTTCAATCTCATAGGTGGCGCGGCTGCCGCAGATGACAAGCTGCCGCCTGCCGTACCCGCCTACCTCGGTGGAGGTGGCGCGCGCTATCGACACGCCGTCGCTGTAACCGAGCATGGCGCAGCCCTGGTCGACGGCGGTGACCCCGTCCATGCCCGAGCAGCGGTTGAGCGGGATTACCTCGTCGGGCATGCCCTTGAACAGATATACCAGGTCGATCATGTGACAGCCGAGGAAAAACATTATCCCGCCGGGGAAGGGCTTCATCCATTCGCGCTTTTCGGGGGTGTGGTGGGTGTTCATGAGCGCGTCCACCTCGTATACCTGCCCCAGTTCTCCGGCCCGCGCCCGGCGCAGCGCTTCTTTTATCGAGGGGTTATAACGATACATGTATGACATCTGAACGGTGAGCCCTTTGGTCTTTGCCTCCCTGAGCAGCGCGGCGAATTCTTCGACATCCGCGCCGGCGGGTTTGTCGATATGCACGTGAATGCCGCGGTCGATACATTTGCGGGCCTGGCGGACCAGGTCCAGTTCATATCCCTCCACCTCAACGGCGTCGCAGCCCGAACTGAACAGTTCCGCCTCGGTCATAACCGGTATATCGCGGTAGCAGTCCTGATTCCTGACTGCGTTACAGCGTTCCTCCGATTCGGGAACATAGCCGACAATCTCAAATATATCGGGGTGTTTTTTTATGGTATCCAGCATTCCGGTGCTGTGGTCGTGATAGGTGCCCAGGTGTCCGATTCTTATCTTCTTCATGATTTTATTTACTCCGTTATTTTATTCTTGACCAGTCGAAGAGCACCCCGATGGGAAAGCGATTTTCGATCAGGCGGTTATAGACGGCGGGCGCGTCGGCCGGGGAGTGTATCTCTGCGATCATGCCGCCGAAATCCAGGCGCCTGCCCGATATGAGGCGCAGCAGCGCGGTTATATCGTCGCGGTGGGTCCAACAGCCCGGATGTGATTCCTGCTCGGGACGCGCGAGGGTATGCGCGCCGATGACGGTAATGCCCGGACCGTGTATCTTGCGGTAGTAGTCCACGGTGAAGTTCGGGTCGCGCGTGCAGCCCAGCAGGGCGATGCGTCCGAATCTTGCCATGCAGTCGAGGGACTGAACAAAACCCTGCCCCCTGCCTGTCGCCTCAATAACCACCCTCACACCGCCGTCCGACACCCCCTTTACATCGTCAGCAAAATCGGGGCTCGCGGGGTCAAAGGCATAGTCGGCCCCCAGTCTCAGGGCCGTCTTTCGGCGGTCGGCATCCGGGTCGGCCGCGATCACCGGATAGCCCCCGCCGGCGCGGCAGAGCTGTACGGCGAACATGCCCAGGATACCCACACCAGTTACCATCGCCGGTTCGCCCAGTTCCAGCCGTGTCTTGCGCACCGCAGCCAGCGGAAAAGAGGCTATCATGGTCATGGCCGCCTCGGTGAGGGGCAGCGCGTCGTCCTCAATCTTCACCACATTGCGTTCGTTTATTGTAATCCGCCCGGTGTGCCGGCCCCAGTAGACCACGACCCGGTCGCCCGGCCCGACCGATTTTACCGAGCTGCCCGTTTCCGCGACGATGCCCGAGGCGCTGTAGCCCGATTCGCGGGGAAAGAGGGCTTCGTTAACGGGCGGTCCGATATGGACATTTTTATCGCCGGTGATATTGGCGCGTTCGGTTCCGGCGCTGACGGCGGAATAGGCAATCTCAACCGTCACCTCGACGGGTCCGGGAGGACGGCATTGGGTGTCAATCAGCTCGGCGATATTGACCGAGGTAAATACGATTTTTTTGGTATTGGTATTCATAGATTTATGTACTGTGTTTGTTTTTTTATATATAATCGTT
>JAQVWU010000155.1 GCA_028709565.1 Eubacteriales bacterium | reverse complement strand
CTTTAGGGCGCGCGTCTTAGGGATTTTAATTCCGCAAAACATCGGCATGGCACGGTATACGTTACCGGCTACGCCGATGTTTTTTGTTCCGGTAGGTAAAACTCGCCAATGCAGTTAAAAACGATTTTGATACGCCGCACGCGCATACCGTTAAGTCAATGCGCGTTAATCTTTCGCTTAGGTTCGCGCTTAGTAACTATATTATAAGATACTGTCGAAACATTGTAAATTAATTGTAAATATATAATTAATTAATAAAAAATACTTGACAAATAATTAAATGATTGATATAGTAGGGTTATTCAAAATAAAAACATTAAATACCATAAAAGACAGCATCATCCGCTGAATAGTTATTATATCAACTGTTCCATAAGCTTTATCACCCAATATGGCACTTCCTGAGCCCAATATCTATTATTTCACTTTTTATCCATTAATACAAGCGGATTAACTAATTGTACGGGCTCCGTAAAACCTTCGAATAGCTATACAAAGACAGATTTGAATGTTACCTTGGAGCATAATATTAATGGTGATTGGTACGAGGTTGCTTTTTGGACAAACACTGGTTTTGGGATAGCCAGTATAACAAAAACGGGCAAACGATATGTAGAACGAGGAACATACAGAGTAGTTGTCAATGTAAAAGTTTACGATTCATCTTCTGGCAGTCTACTAGAGGACGAAAGTTTTATTACATCAGAAAAAAATTATTAAGCTTAAAATTGAAATATCGGTACAATAAGTTTATAAAATAATAATTTTATTAATCCTTATCGATAAATACAATCTTAAACGAGGTTTTTAACTGGAATTAGAAACATTTGATGTATAAGCTATTGATCAAAGCTTTTGCATAAATACGCGTTTCGATATAGTAGAATTGCGAATGCGCATCGTTGTTCAACTGTATTCCGAAAAGAAAACTGTGAATGTATCAGCGGTTACGAAACAAAATATGATACAATACCAAATAATAGTAAAGGAGGTTATCTCGTGAAACGATTCATATCGATTCTCGTTTGCGCTGCCATCGTTTGTGCATTTTCAGCTATATCTATCAATGCTTTGAACATTTACGACGGATATGGCAATGTTGTTGGAACCTCTGTATTAACAAGTTCTAGTATGGGGCGAGTTTATACGTTAAAAGTTACCGATAACGTCGGAAGTGATGCATACGCTGCAATTTATTTATATGACGGTAATGGAAATTTGATTGACGGTGGTTGGGATGGATACAAGCAATATGTAGAGCTTGTAAAAGGTAATGCGTCAATAGCAGTTACATATAAAACCATCCGAAGCTCTGTACAAGGTTATCCTTACGTCTACTACGAAGAGTATCCCTAACCAGTAATTACAAAGGGTGAAAGCTTGTTTTGCTTTCACCCTTTGTGATAATATTCTTTACATAATTATGTTAATAACATCAATAAGGAATTAGTCGCCATGAAAAATATTCGCATATTCATAACTTTTTCTCTGATTATCATCATTATGCAGCTAGTCGGATGCCAAAAGGATGATAGTCGTATACCGCAAACTAACGACGGAAATACTGATTATTATTTAAGAAATTATGCTTATGATGAATTGTATAAAGATGGCGTATTTGATGAGGATATGTCCACACCGGCATATAAGCGAACAAAGGTATACCCGACTAAAAATACGGTATATTCATTTTTTGCATCATGGAAACGTTCATATATCAATGAAAACAGAACGATTTCAACGTATCCGCTTTGCCGGGATCCACTATGCAGTCACACAAAGTTGCCGTGCATTTCTTACGCGGCATTGACAAGCGATAGTGTTATTGAAGCGAATGGGAAATTGTATTTATTAATTTCAGGTGACGATGAAAAAAAGAACAAATTCATCGAATATGATACATCCTCCGGTAAATATACGGTGATTGGCGAATTTGTAAATGGCGGACAGCTTATCGCAAGGCTTGGGCGGTTTGTTTACTTTTATGTCATCAGAATTGATGGACATACCGATTCCGGTATGCAGCTTTCAACGCTATTACTTCACAGATACGATATAGCAGAAAAAAGCCTGGAAAAGATCGGAGAACGCAACTCAAAAGAATCATTTCTTCAAGCTGCCGGACATGCCGGATATATTTATTATATTGATGTTTACTACAATCTTTGCCGTTGTGACGTTAATTTCCAAAATGTCGTTGAACTTGTATCAAACAAAAATGTTATCACATATGAAGTCATTTATGATAAAATATTCTATCTGACTAAAGAGAGCGGCAATGATTATGGAATATTATACTCTCTGGACATTGATAATAAGATCTCCGAGGAATTGTATGATGAAGTCACATGGTTTTGTATATATAATAATAAACTTTATTATTCGAAATACTCTCCCGTTGAAGCATTTGATTGGGATTTTCCGCAGACCGGCGAAGACGGAAAGCGGGTGATAAAAAACAAAATGATCATAATAATGAACGGTAATACAATCTACTCTATCGATCTTGATAAAGCGGGTAAAAAAGTCGGCAACCCGCTTCCGATGTGTGAAAAGCTTACCGAAGAGGGTTGTTATCTTGGCGAAACTTTTGCAGTTTATGATGGGTATGTTTTCACTCATTTAAAGGAATCATACTCGGATGGAGCGAAGAAGGGAATGCTCACGGGAGTGACTGCGATATCCATTGCTGACGGACAGATAAACAGATTAGAATCTGAATATGTTATATTCTCATGATTAAGCTTCTGGGTTATATTTATTACCGTTTTTTTTCGGATGGGAGGAAGCTTGCATTACTCGCACTATTATTATGTCTCAACCTCGTGTCGATGTATTTCGCTCTGGAAATCGTTCCGGTTACCGAATACGGTGAAATGTTTGGCAAAGATGGTGCGTATAATCGTCAGAGTATAACAGATACAGTCGAAAATGCTGAAGAGTTTTACGATAATATTTCGTTCGTTTACAGCATCGCGGAACACGACCTCAAACATGCTCAAGGTCTTTTTGCAGAATACGACCAAAATATTATAACAATCTACAACAGTCTGCGTGAATCGATCGAATTTCCGGACGGCAATTTCACATCCTCGAGGTTCTTTTTATATAATTTCGATGCTGCATTCATCGCCGCTGCAGCAGTGCTTTTTGCTGCAACGATATACACAGAGGACTCTGCGCTTGGTCTTCCGCTTCTTGTCCGCACGACAAAGCGTGGGCGAAATTACTTGAATATCGCCAGGCAAACGGCTTTGTTGATTTTTACTTTTACATGCACCGGCTTTTTCATTTTTATCGAATTTCTTGTTTTCGGTGAACGCTTATCTTTTAATGCTCCGGTACAGACGCTGCCTGGCATGGCACTCTGTCCTTACCCTATGAACATCGCGCAGTATCTCATGGTAACGTATCTTACGAAATCATTGATGACGGCGCTTTATATATTTATATGCCTTTTCATAATCAGATCTTCCGAAAACATGATTTTCTGCTGCGGATTTTCGGTTGTCATCGGTTTCCTCAGCGTAGCAGCATCGCTCATTAGTCCGGCCTCAATATTCAGCGTTACGAATTATATCGGTATTTACAAGCTTTTTTGCGTTTCGCCGCTTTTTTCGAGTTATGCAGCTGTCGCTATTGGAAACAGACTGTATCCCGCCATTCCGGTTGTATACGCGGCTTCTTTAATTCTTCTCGCAACGCTTTTCACGACCTATATTTTCATCGACCCGGTAAATATCACAAAAAATCAGAGGGTTCCCGAAAAAAAACACGTATATGTTTCGGCGTCAGACAATTATTCTATCAACATAACAAAAAAATCAAAGCCGCGAGTAATATCGAAGCCGCTCTTTGTTCACGAACTTTACAAGTGTATATATTCCACCGGCGTGTGGGTTATAATTACATTTGCCATCATAGTGAGTGTCTATAGTGCAATTACATCGCAAGTTTCTGAGCTGTCGGCAAATGAACTGGCTTATCATGGGTATATAGAATATTATTCCGGTGATACGGTCGCAGAAAGCCTTCAAACAAGCTTAAAAACTGAGGACATTTATGTTACCGCCGGTATACTCGAAAAGAAAAAAGAACTTTGGTATAACGCCGGTAAGGATTTTTCCGCTGGCATAATCAATCTTGAAGAATATGACGGGATCTTGACCGAATGTGCCGACGCTGTGATCAAGCGGGACGCGTTTCGACGCGTGGAGACCTATGACAAATATCTCTCTAAAAGACAGGATGCCGGTTTTGTTTACGACACTGGTTGGAACGAGCTGTTTTTACGTGATATCGACCTTTCGGCATATATTGCTGCACTGCTGGTATCAGTCGGCATATTCATGATTGAATGTGAGTATCGCTCATCGGCATATGGCTTTGATGTAATACTGCGTACGACGAAAAGAGGACGCCGGGAAACACTCCGAAATAAGTTATGTGTCCTCGCACTCTGCTGTCTCGTTCTGTCGGCGATATCAGAGAGCGTCTCGATTTTGTCGATTATGTCGAGTTACCCGCTGCCGCTTATGCGTGCGAGCGCAGACTCGCTTATGATTTTTGCCAAAACTCCAAAGAATTTCACAATAATCGGGATGTTTATTCTTGAAGAATTGAGTAAAATACTCGGGCTTGCGGCGTTTTCATTCCTATTCGCAGGACTTTCATATATAATAAAAAATCGGCTTGCCGCGGTGATATGCGGAATATCAATTCTGCTGCTTTTCCAGCTTGTCATCGGAGAGACAGTGAAAATAATGTCGTTGTATTATAATATTTTAACGCTTTCGGCATTGGCAGCTGCAATGCTGTCGGTGCGTATCACTTGCCGGAGATGGTTATAAAAGGGAGGAAGGAAGATGAGATTCTGTAAATCGTATTTGATCATCCTATTTACCGCAGCTCTGACAGCCTGTCTTTTCGGCTGCGAGAAGCAATCGGACGAAATCGAAACGATTATTTTGGAATCTGTATTCGAAAAGCAGCTGTTTGTAATCGACGAACGCTTTTTAACCTCGGACAGCTTCGATATTGGTGACGGAAAAATTTATGTGCCCGGCAGAGTCAACGATCCTGATAGCCCTGTAAGCAAGCCAACGGTCGCAATCATCAATATCGAAACACAGGAAGCTGAGTATATTGAAACAGAGATCACAGAATCGGCGCTCGGATTTTGCATGACTCCAACCGGTTATGCGGTGTTTGTCGGAAGGCTTGACAACCTCACTTCTAAAATGGTATATAGCCTCCGCTTGTTGTCCCGTGAAGGGCATGCTGAGGCTTCCATCATTCTTCCGGTTAACTTGTATGAAGATGAAAGAGTATACCTTCGGTCGGACGATGAAAGTGTATACCTAGCGTGCTTCGATAAGCTTGTTAGGATAGATACAAACACGAAAAGCTATGATGTTGTCTGCGAGTTTGCAGAACTCGGCGAGTTAGTCTGCATGACTGCGAATGAGCAGGAACCGCGCCTCCTGATATCAAATAAATTCGGCGAAAATTTGCTCTTTACATTTACAGATGGCACGATTGAAAAAATAAACACGCAAAATGAGGAGTATATAAAAACGGCGGAAAATATATTCATGCCTGACGGTGGGAGCACGCTGCTTTTTATGAACAAGCATGGTATCTACGCTGCGGAACCCGGTATGAAGCAGCTTATAAACTTTACAAACTCCTGCATAGATCGAGACCACATTATTGATATGAAGTTATATGGCGGAAAATTCTATATGATGTATCGGGATATGCCCAGCGGTGCATTAAGTCTTTATATGCTGTCTGAAGCGGCAGATTCCGGTTCAAAAAGCAGAATCGTCGTCCGCGTTTCCTACTACGAATCCGGTGCGGGAACGATACCTGCCGCAGCTAATAAATTTAACACCGTCTCCGAAAAATATTTTGCAATCTGTGATGAAAAGGCGACCGTGTTTTCCGAAACTGCGGAAGAGAGCGCCCGAATGTTATCAGATTTTGATAAAATGATATTTGGCGGTAGGGTGTCGGATGTGGTTGTATTCAGCGGCGATTTTCAAAAATATGCTGACAAGGGCGTTTTCCTCGATTTGTACGAATTGATCGAAAACGATCCGGTATTGTCGGGAGAAGAATTTTTTCCCTGCGTTCTTGATTCGCTCGTTTATAACAGCGGGTTGTATGTAATAACGCCCGGGTTCAGATTGAAGACCTTTATCGGGATAGAGGAAAATTTTCCGAATTCCATATGGGACGTCGCCGCTTTTATGCGTTTTGTCTCCTCGTTAAAAGAGGGGAAACTTCTACCGGTAATGAACCGTGATAATCTGGCAGAAATCCTTTTGTACTCCGGTGTATTGTCTTATATCGATATAAATTCCGGAAGTTTTGAGCTTGACCGTAATGTGCTTTCGGATATATTCGGTTATCTTTCGGATCTACCCGAGAAAACCACGTTGCCGGAGGATTTTAACGATTATAATCCTTATCGAGAAGGTCGCTATTTGCTATATAATGCGACGATATGCAATATCGCAGATTACCTTTCACTTAAAGTTAGATTCGGCATTGACAATGTGCCGGTGATACTCGGCTACCCCTCAAAAGATGGAGGAAGAGCGATTGTACAGTCGTATGATCTTTATGCAATTTCAAAAAAAAGTAGGGTGAGTGAAGGCGCATGGGAATTCGTAAAATTCCTCCTGAATGGAACCGATATTAACAGTTATATACCCACGCTGAAAAACCGGTTCAACGCTTGGAGCGAAACGCAAAAAAATTATACCTATTTATTTATGAACGGTTCTGCGATTTATACCGCACTCCCGGAGCATATGGCTGTAAATTTTCCCGGTAAAAAAATCGATTTGACCGATGAAATAGTGGCTGAGTTTCAAAACGCTGTTTTTTCGGTCAAGGCAAGCGCGCAGGTTCCGGATGAGATAAAAACGATTATAACTGAAGATGTCACTGATCTTTTTAACGGTGT
>JAQVWU010000154.1 GCA_028709565.1 Eubacteriales bacterium | reverse complement strand
CAATACATGTATCAAATAATTGTTTGGTCTTGACATAAGGCCGAAATTGCTGTATAATTTATATTGCAATAGGTATAATAAGGTATTTTACTCCGGGCACATAAGTTAGATAAAATTGATTTTTGCTGAATTTATTAGGAGGAAGTAAAATGGAATCAGGTAAATGCAGGCACTGCGGTTC
Organism: Eubacteriales bacterium; assembly: GCA_028709565.1. Lineage (GTDB taxonomy): Bacteria > Bacillota > Clostridia > Oscillospirales > CAG-272 > JAQVWU01. The sequence goes on along the minus strand of JAQVWU010000154.1, from coordinate 6,803 downwards.
ACCGTTGGGAGAAGAAGCAAAATTTTGTTATGAATGCGGAACGATAATAGAAAAAAATCAAAATAAAGAACAAAATAAAGAACAAAATAAAGAACAAAACAAAGAACAAAATAAAGAAATTGATGATTCCGCGAAAACCGAAAATGAATCAGTATCAGAATCAGAATTGAAGCCTGAAGATTCTGAAACAAGCGAAACGCATATAAACGAAATACCGCAAGATGAACATAAATATCAAAACAAACAAAACGATACCGGCAATCAAGCCAATCAGAATAATCAGAATTATCAATACGCAGGTCCCGGAGAACAATATAATCCTTATACGGCGTCAAAATATAACGCTGTCGGGATGTGGGGTTTTGTCGGGTTGATAATTGTGTTCTCCCTGCCGATTATCGGTTTTATATTGGCTATCGTTTGGGCTGTCGATTCCTCTAATATTAATCGCCGTAATTACGCGCGCGCCGTTCTTTTTTTGAAAATAGTAGCGATATTATTATGCGTTGTTATTTTTGTTTTAGGTTTTATGAAGCTGTATGATGCCATATCCGAATTTTTTAATACATTCCGGGATAACGGTTTTACCATTCCGTTTGACCAATATGATATTAAAATAGAAAGTTTTATAAATTATATAAAATATAATAACGGAGCGTTAAATTATCGTTATTCCGGCGATATATCAACACTTTACCATGTCTTTATGTAAATACTGCGGTTCGGATGTTTCTGATGACGGTGATATATGTACAGCCTGCCGCCGATTAACTGATATAATAAAAAAAGAATCAACTCCGGTGAAAATAAACGGATTTGATTATAACGACTTTAAAAAGAACAGAAACCTCGCATGCCTTTCCTACCTGCCTTTTATGTTTGTTATCCCTCTGTTTTTCAATCCCGGTTCAAGATACGCGCTATATCACGCGGGATACGGATTCCGTCTGACTGTACTCGGTATTATCTTTAAATTGGCGGATATAGTTATTAAAGCTTTAAACAGTGTTTTTTTAAAAACGGTACATAATGAAGGCACGGCTTTTGAATACAGCGCGATAAGCAATGCCGGAAACATTATTTCACTGATATTCGGCGTGGCTTTTACATTAATATATTGCATATTGCTTGTCGTCGGTGTTTTTTGCGCGTATAAATGTATTATAATCAGTTTGCCGAAATTTAAGCGTAAGATAAAATAAACATCAAACTGATTGCCCAACTGCGGTAATACCGATTAAACGTGACCATTAAACGGAAAGAAAGGGCAGAATAATGTTCGGTTTTGGAATAATCGGATGCGGTATGATTTCATCGGTTCACGCCGGGGCTATTGCCTCCATAGACGGCGCCGAATTACGCGGAGTGACCGACATTGATATCCCCCGTGCTTCCGAATTTGCGCTGCGGTATAAAACCTCTGTTAAGGAAACCGTGGAAGAAATGTTATGTGATGACAGCATTGACGCTCTGTGTATCTGTGTTCCGAGCGGCAGGCATGCTGCCCTCGCTATAATGTGCGCCAATGCGGGTAAACATGTCGTCATCGAAAAGCCTATGGCACTGACCGAAAAAAGCGCCGAAAAGGTTATCGCAGCCTGTAAAGAAAACGGCGTAGTCGGTACCGTTATATCACAGATGCGTTATTCCGAGGATATATTGCGCGTAAAAGAAGCAATTGACGGCGGAATATTCGGCAGAATAATATCGGTTCATCTCGAAATGTATTATTACCGCACTCAGGATTATTATAACGGCAGCGGCTGGCGGGGAACATGGGCGATGGACGGCGGCGGCGCGCTGATGAATCAGGGTATACATGGGGTGGATGCGTTAAGTTTTATTATGGGCGGTGTTGAAACGGTAACGGGCACGGTAAAAACATTGGTACGCGATATTGAGGTTGAAGATACGGCTGCCGCTGTTTTAACATTTAAAAACGATGCAATAGGCACAATAAACGCGTCGGTTGTCACTTATCCCGGTTATCCGCGCCAGATTAAAATAAACGGTGAACGGGGCAGTGTAATATTGACAGAGAAAAACGTTACATATTGTGATGTACCGGAATTCGGGGATATTAAGCCCGTGCAATCCATTCACAGCGGCTCGTCAGATCCCTCAAACACTCCCGTAGAGGGCCATGCGCTGCAGCTCAAGGATTTCATAAACGCGGTAACGACAGGCGGCAAAACGCGGTCGGATGTAAGAGACGGATGCGATACAATAAAAATAATAGAAGGCATTTATAAATCATCCCGGGACGGTATCCGGATAACGCTATAATTTGAGGAGGTAATAATTATGCCCAGCGATAAATTAATCGCAGCCCTTGCGGTAAACGGCGGAAGCAGGACAATAACGACACCCCTTGAACCGAGACGGCATTTCGGTCAGGAGGAGAAAGAGGCAATTAACAGGGTTATTGACGCGGCAATCAATAACGGGGTTGCCCCCGGTTACGGAGGACCGGAGGAAGAATCATTTTGCAAAGAATTTGCCGATATAATGGGGGGAGGGTACGCCGACGCGGTTAACAGCGGAACGACATCCATATTTGTTGCGCTGCGCGCCCTGGAACCTGAACCGTTCAGCGAAATCATCACCCCTCCTGTCACCGACCCGGGCGGAATAATGCCGGTGGTTATGATGAATTGTATCCCTGTGATTGCGGACAGTGAAAAGGGCAGCTTTAACATCAGCCTTGACAGCATCAAAGAACGCTATACAGCGAATACAAGTGTCATACTGGCAGCCCATATCGCCGGTGAACCATGCGACATAGAGGGTATTAAAAAATTCGCGGACGAAAAGGGCATTCATGTGGTTGAAGACGCCGCCCAGTCGCACGGAGCATCGATAAACGGCAAAATGACAGGCACCTACGGGGCGGCAAACGGGTTTTCGCTTATGTTCGGCAAGCATGTCTGTGTCGGCGGCCAGGGCGGTATGGTCTTTACAAAAGATGAATCGGTCTATTATAAAATACGCCAGAACTCCGACCGCGGCAAACCTTTTGGATATGACGGTAACGGGAATGCTGTCGCATCGCTGAATTTCAATATGGATGAGATGCATTGCGCCGCGGGACGTGTTCAGATAAAGAAGATCAAATCAATTGCCGAAGGCCGGCGGCGGGTAGTTTCCTCTATACGCGAAAAAATATCGGATATTCCCGCGATTTATTTTAATGAATTACCCCGGGGCGCTGTACCGTCTCATTGGTTTATGCGCATGCTCTTCCGGGAGGGCTTTACTTCCTGTGACAAATTTGCGTTCTGTTCCGCTCTGAGCGCGGAAGGCGTTCCGGTAAACGCATATTATGCCGCAACGCCCTACACATCGGACTGGTATACCAAACGCCATGTGTTCGGCTTCAGCGGTTATCCATGGGCGGCTGCGGAATACAAGGGAGACCGCAATAAATACTACTCTTTGGATGACCTTCCCAATACCGCAAAGGCGCTGAACGATACTATAATGTTATTCGCGCTTGAGAGCTGGAGCGAAACCAATATCAATCAGGTTTGTGACGCGTTTCACAAGGTATACGAAGCTTATAAAATATAAACATTATATTCAGAATATACAGGTCTTTCAGCTGTTATACAAATCGCGCAGCGCCGCACCGCGGGCTTTGATTGTGCAGCCTTCGCATACATCACGATAAAAACCGAAATATTTTTCATAGTCGCCGCCCCAGTTAAACGCCGAATAATCGTCAAACAGGCGAAAAGCATGAATCGATTCGATATAAGGCATTGATTCGCGCGCGGTAATATACTTTTCGGTTCCGGCGGTCGCCAGATATGCGTCGGTTTCACTGCTCCCGATATCGGAAAAACCGAATTCAGACAGAAACACCTTTTTCCCGTTGTCTCCGTGACGCTGCGCAACTTTATATATATCGTCGTTATAACCTTTCCATTCGTCAGCCGGCATCCCGCCGGGACAATACGGATGCCAGCATAATGTCTCAAAAAAATCATCGCTGTCGGTTGAACCGAAATCGCCGCTTTTAATATTATTATAGACATACTCAAGAGTCTGAGCCATATAACCCGTTTCGAGCGCCTCGGCAGGTGCCATACCCGGCATAACCGTGACCGTTTCTTTGTTTGCCCTCTTTATCCCCTGTGATGCGTAAAACATCATATCCGTCATGACAGCCGCTTTTTCCTCATGATTAAAAAACGGGAAGTCGGGATTTTTAAGACGGCCGGCAGGAGAAAGAAAGACGTTATGATTAAGTTCGTTGCCGGTTTCCCAGTATTCAATTTCCGGAAATTCCTTCGCCGCAAGATGCCAGGAGGTCTCATACATCTCCAGAAAATGCTTATATTCGGAACCGGCACTCATATCACGGGCGGGTGTGTACATGACCGCACGGTTTTTTACCGGCGGATAATCAAGGAACCAGTTATGACTCATTGATATAATCTGCCGAATCCCGCAGTCATACAGGTCCTTAAATAGCTTGTGAAAGTATTGTACACCGGTTTTATTGAGTTTGTCATAGCTGTCAAATATATATCCGAAGTGCATCCATACCCTGAAACTGCTCACATTCATCTCGCGGATTTTATCATACGCAATGTCCAGGGAATGTCCGCGTTCTATATTAAAGTCATATAGCTGTTCACACATTCCGTTTATTAGTGTACGGTCTATAACATAACCCTTTTTCATGAAAACACATCCCTTTTAATATAAATATTAATATTATTCGTATTGTTTATTATAACGTTGGAAAGCAGATATGTCAACTATCACTGTGACGTTAACAGAAGCCTTTAATATTTTAAAAAAGCGACCGTATGATTCAAATAAAAGTCATTTCGGTACTGTTACCATTATTGCCGGCAGCAGTCATTACAGGGGCGCTGCCGCTTTGGCTGTTTCCGCGGCGCTCAGATGCGGATCGGGTATTGTGTGTCTGGCATCAACCGAAAAGGTAATTGAATCCGCGGCGGCAAAAATATACGAATGTACATATTTTCCCCTTGCCGAAAATGACAGCGGTTCTATTTCGTCAGGCTGTGCCGACGCGCTCATATATAAAGCGGGTAAAAGCAGCAGCTGTCTTGCCGGGTGCGGTATGACTTTATGTGAAGATACCAGGGTGATTATAAGAGAATTGATATATAATGCGCAATGCCAATTGATTCTGGACGCCGACGCGCTGAACGCGATTTCAGGTTGTTCCGGTATAATCGAAAAGGCCGTATACCCGCCCGTTATAACACCGCATGTCGGCGAAATGGCCCGGCTGACCGGCTTAAATATTGCCGGTATAAAATCCGACAGGGAACACATAGCCCTTGAATACGCGCGCGAAAAAAACTGTATTGTGGCATTAAAAGATTACATTACCTGTGTAGCGTCACCTGCAGGCCAATTATATGTAAATAATACAGGCAATGCGGGACTTGCGAAGGGCGGCAGCGGGGATGTATTAGCCGGAATGATTGCTTCGTTTTCCGCGCAGATACCGGCATATAAGGCAGCGGTTCTCGGCGTTTATCTCCACGGACTCGCAGCCGACCGCTGCGCGGTACGCCTGTCCCAATACGGAATGCTGCCGTCCGACATATTGTATGATTTATGCTGTATCTTTAAGGAAAACGACAGATGATGCCATGATAACATGATAACGTTATGACTTTGAAATAAACATAAAAAAAGAATGCGCAGCCGGCACATTCTTTTTTTAGCAATGCATTTAAGTAAACACCGTTAATGTATACTTTACTTCGTAAATAATTAAAGCAAAAGCATTATTTGTATTTGCGTTTTCTTGCTGCTTCTGATTTTTTCTTACGTTTAACACTTGGCTTTTCATAATGCTCTCTTTTACGAAGTTCGGTCAAGACACCGGATCTGGCGCACTGACGTTTAAATCTGCGAAGAGCGCTGTCAAGTGTTTCATTTTCTTTAACTCTGATTTCTGCCATTGATTTTCCCTCCCTCCGCTTGTAGCAAAGAGACATAACCTAAAGAGTAAATCTCTCAAGAGATACAATCTCATATATATTATACCTTAAAAAGGTCTTCATGTCAAGGGCATATGCGTATATTCAAAATAAAATATAGCGAAATAGTTTATTTAACGACAATATTTACGATTTTATTTACAATATATATTTCTTTAATTATACTTTTGTCTTTAATATAACTTTTTACGTTTTCCACATCCTTCGCTAAAACCAGGACCTGTTCTTTTGGCATATCTGCCGGCACGGTAACGGTTCCGCGGAGTTTCCCGTTTATTTGAATTGCTATTTCTACAATCTCATCCTGCGTTTTTTCAATGTCATAATCAGGCCAGTCAGCTGTCGATAAAAATCCGCCGCCGTCCAGATACTCCCACATTTCCTCGGTAAGATGAGGCGCAAAAGGATTCAATAACGTGATAAAAACCTTTAATTCATCAACGGTCAGCGCGCCGTTGTCGTAAATCTGATTCAATAAAGTCATCATCGAGGCGATTGCCGTGTTAAACTTCATATCGTCAATATCTTCCGTGACCTTTTTAATGGTTTTATGGAAGGCGTTTTCAAGCTTTGGTGTGACACCGCTGCCTGAAACCAAATCGGTCAGAGAAGCGGTACGGTCGAGGAAGCGTTTGCATCCGCGAATCGACGAAGGAGACCAGGGAGCGGATTTTTCAAAGTCACCGATAAACATCTCATATAATCTGAGGGTATCAGACCCGTATTCCGCAATAATATCGTCAGGATTTATTACATTGCCTTTTGACTTGGACATTTTTTCGCCGTTCTCACCGAGAATCATACCATGCG
>JAQVWU010000153.1 GCA_028709565.1 Eubacteriales bacterium | reverse complement strand
GGGAGGGCAGGGTGCCGTCGGCGTACAGCAGGAAATTATCTTTGCGCGCGGTACCGTTGTTTCGGTTCAGACCGCGGCGGATATAGTCTTTGTGATTTTCATTTGTGACCAGCACATACAGGTCCTCGCCGGTGGGATTGTCCACCCGGGTTTGCCCCCGGCGGAGCGCGGAAACGGACAGTTCCACCGGGTCGGCGGCAGGGGGCAGGACAAACAGCGAAGCGCCGCGGTGCTCACAGTCCCGGTCGTCGATGATAAATTCGGCGCCGGTCCAGTCGGTATCGGTCCGGACGACGGCGGTGAGAGCTTTGGGCGAGATATAGTAAACCACACCCTTTTTAACGCGCACCGGCAGTCCTTTGGCATTGGCATCCGCGTGGGCTGCGGCAATGGCGGGCATATCGTCGGTGACGCCGTCTCCGGCGGCTCCGAACATTTCATAGGTGATGTATTCCATATTTAAACTCGCTTTCTAGGATTTTTGGCTTAATTATATCGGATACGGATAAAAAGTCAAGGGTTTGCGGGAAATTAAAGTTAGAATCGCATAGACGCTATTTATAATAATTTAGAATATCATAAAATAAAATCCCGCCGATATCGTTTTCATGATATTGGCGGATTTTGTGATATTACTATGTTTTTGGGAGTATGTCAGAATCAACATCGATTTTTTGTTTGTCCAGGATTCAAAGCTAACCTTTTTAATTTCGTACATATTTAATCGCTCCAAGCTTTACATTCCTTCGTTTACCGAAAAGCAGACCCTATTTTGGGTTTAAAATGTTTTTTAAATAATAACCGGTATAGGATTTTGGATTGTCTGCTATCTCTTCGGGGGTGCCCAGGGCTACGATTTCACCGCCCGCGTCTCCGCCTTCGGGTCCCAGGTCGATTATATGGTCGGCTGTTTTAATTATATCCAGATTATGTTCGATGACAACCACCGTATTGCCCCCATCCACCAGCCGCTGGAGCACATCGATAAGCTTTTCCACATCGGCGGAATGCAGACCGGTGGTCGGTTCGTCCAGGATATAGAATGTCTTGCCGGTGCTGCGTCTGGACAGTTCCGCCGCCAGCTTTACCCTCTGCGCCTCGCCGCCCGAAAGGGTGGTGGAAGACTGGCCGATTTTAATATAACCGAGTCCCACATCATACAGAGTCTGCAGGCGGTTGTTGAGCCGCGGTATGGCCGAGAAGAAGGTCAGCCCCTCCTCCACCGTCATCTCCAGCACTTCATAGATGTTTTTGCCTTTATACTTGACGTCCAGCGTGTCGTTGTTATAGCGGCGTCCGCGGCAGACATCGCAGATCACGTATACATCGGGCAGAAAGTGCATCTCAATGCGTTTGACGCCGTCCCCCTCACAGGTTTCACAGCGTCCGCCCTTGAGGTTGAAGGAAAAGCGGTTCGATTTAAAGCCGCGCATCTTCGCGTCCGGGGTGGAGGCGAACAGCGAACGGATATCGGTAAACAGTCCCGTATATGTTGCCGGATTCGAACGGGGGGTACGGCCTATCGGACTCTGGTCTATGGCAATAACCTTGTCGAGGTTTTCAATCCCCTCTATGCGGTCGTATTTCCCGGGAAATGTGTACGCCCCGTTGAGGTCGCGGGCCAGTATGTTATAAACGATGGAGTTGATAAGGGAGGACTTGCCCGAACCCGAAACACCTGTCACACAGACAAAAACGCCCAGCGGGATGGAGACGTCAATGCCCTTGAGGTTATTTTCCCGCGCGCCGTATATCCTGAGGAATTCTCCGTTACCCGCGCGGCGGACGGCCGGGACGGGTATACAGCGGCGGCCCGACAGGTAATCCCCGGTTATCGAGCCGGTGTTGGCCTTTATTTCATCGGGCGTGCCCTGGGCGACGATAAGCCCGCCGTGTATGCCGGCGCCCGGTCCGATATCCACAATATAATCGGCTTCCTCCATGGTCTCTTCGTCGTGCTCCACGACAATCAGACTGTTGCCCACGTCGCGCAGCCTCTTGAGGGTTTCTATGAGTTTGTGATTGTCGCGCTGATGGAGCCCTATGGACGGCTCGTCCAGAATATACAACACCCCCATAAGGGAGGAACCGATCTGGGTCGCCAGCCGTATACGCTGGGCTTCGCCGCCCGAAAGGGAGCCCGCGCGGCGTGACAGGGTGAGATATTCCAGCCCGACACTGGACATAAATACCAGACGCGATTTTATTTCCTTTATTATCTCGCGGGAAATCTGCGTTTCCGATTCGCCGAATACCAGACTTGAGATGAAATTAAGGGCGGCGTTAACCGGCTGTTCGCAGAACTGCGCGATATTGAGTTCGCCGACCGTTACTGCCAGCACCTCGGGTTTGAGACGTGTGCCGGCGCAGGTGGGGCAGATTACCGGCTGCATAAATTCTTCGTAATAGGTGTCATGGGTCTGATTATAGCGGTTCTGGATTATATTGAGCACACCGTCAAAGCCCTGCATGGACCTGGGCGCGTCGGGATTGCCGCGGTGCCGCATAACGGGGAACTTTTCCCGCCCGGCTCCGTATTGGATTACCTTTTGTGCCTCTTTTGACATGTCGCAAATGGGGGTATCAAGGGTAAATCCGTATTTTACACCGATTGCTTCAAAGAGCGGGCCGAGCCAGGTTTCGTCATCGATGGACTTGAAACCGTTCACATGAACGGCGCCGGCGCGCAGCGACAGTTTGAAATTAATGGCCTTCTCGGGGGAAACCAGATTGCGTTCACCCAGACCGGTGCAGTCGGGGCAGGCTCCGAGGGGATTGTTAAAGGAAAACATTCGGGGGATGAGTTCCCCGATACTGATACTGTGTTCGTCGCAGGCATAATTCTGCGAGAAGTTCAGGGCCTCACCGTCACCGTTCTCCTCAAGAAGCTGGATGATTACATTGCCTTCCGCCAGCGACAGCGCCGTTTCCACCGAATCGCCCAGACGGTTTCTGATATCCGGTTTCATCACCAGGCGGTCGACGACAATTTCGATATTATGTTTTTTATTTTTGTCCAGCTCGATCTTTTCGCTCAGGTCATACAGGCTGCCGTCGGCGCGCACCCGGACATACCCGCTTTTTTTAGCGTCCTCGAATATTTTTTCATGCATGCCCTTTTTTCCGCGGATGACCGGCGCCAGCACCATAAAGCGCGTGCGCAGCGGCAGCGCCATTATCTGCGCAATAATCTGGTCTATTGACTGCTGCTGTATCTTTTTGCCGCAGACGGGGCAGTGAGGTATGCCGACGCGCGCGTAAAGCAGGCGCAGATAGTCGTATATTTCGGTTACCGTCCCCACCGTGGACCGGGGATTGCGCGAGGTGGTCTTCTGATCGATGGAGATGGAGGGGGAGAGTCCGTCGATGGAATCGACGTCCGGCTTGTCCAGCTGCCCGAGAAACTGCCGCGCGTAGGAGGACAGCGACTCCACAAACCGGCGATGCCCTTCGGCGTAAAGGGTATCAAAAGCAAGGGAGGATTTGCCGGAACCGGACAATCCGGTAAAAACGACAAACCTGTCCCTGGGTATTGTAATATCAATATTTTTCAGGTTATGGACGCGGGCGCCCTTCACCGTAATATGTTGTTGAGGCATCAAAATCTCCCGTTATCTGTTATATAATATATATAAGTGTGTGCGTATTGTTTGCTTTTATTTCTTTTTTATATCGATGAAAGCTTGGCGATCTGGTCACGCAGATAGGCGGCGCGCTCGAATTCCAGCGCCTTGGCGGCACTTTTCATTTCCTGTGTCAGTTCATCGATAAGTTTTTTCCTGGACTCGGCGTCCAGCTTTTCTTTGGGCGGCAGTTTGGGCAGCGATTTATCCTCGTCCTTTTTGGAGATTTCAATTAAGTCGCGCACCGCTTTTATTACCGTCTGTGGGGTAATGCCGTTGGCTTCGTTGAATGCCAGCTGTTTTTTGCGGCGCCGGTTTGTCTCGCCGATTGCCGCCCTCATCGAGCGGGTAATTTCATCGGCATACATGATAACCTTGCCGTTGACGTTGCGGGCGGCGCGTCCTATGGTCTGTATCAAAGAGGTTTCCGACCGGAAAAGCCCTTCTTTATCGGCGTCCAGAATGGCAACCAGCGAAACCTCGGGGATATCGAGTCCCTCCCGCAGCAGGTTTATGCCGACCAGGGCATCAAAGGCGCCCAGGCGCAGATCCCGCAATATCTCGATGCGTTCCAGCGTCTCGACCTTGTGGTGAATGTATTTTACTTTAATCAGGTTCATGCCGAGGAATTCGGTCAGGTCCTCCGCCATCTTTCTGGTCAGTGTGGTGACCAGCACCCGCTCCCCCCTTTCGGCGCGGGTGCGTATCTCCCCGATGAGGTCGTCCACCTGGCCGTTAACCGGACGCACATCAATTTCAGGGTCCACCAGACCGGTAGGCCGTATAATCTGTTCAACCACCCTGTCGGAGCGGGAACGCTCATACTCGGCCGGGGTGGCGGAAACATAGATAACCTGATTTATCTTTTGCTCGAATTCGCCCCAGAACAGCGGACGGTTGTCGTACGCCGAGGGCAGTCTGAAACCGTAATCGATGAGATTTTTTTTGCGCGCCCGGTCCCCGCCGCTCATCCCCCGCACCTGGGGCAGCGTGACATGGGATTCGTCGACAAACAGTAAGAAATCTTCGGGGAAATAATCCATAAGGGTATACGGGGTCGAACCCGCTTCACGCCCGGCCATTATACGCGAATAGTTTTCAACCCCCGAGCAATAGCCGATTTCCCGTATCATCTCCAGGTCATATAGGGTGCGCTCCTCAATCCGCTGTGCTTCTATCAGCTTGTTCGCCGACTTGAAATATTCGACCTGTTCCAGCATCTCCTCCTCGATGGTCTGCAGCGCCGCTTCGCGCTTTTCGTCTGTAATGGCGTAATGGGAGGCCGGAAAAATAGAAACATAACGCAGTTCCTGAAGGAGTTCGCCGGTCACCACGTTGATTTCGGAAACACGGTCCACCTCATCGCCGAAGAATTCGACGCGGATGGCTTTAGAGTCGGCGGAAGGCGGATAGATCTCCACCACATCCCCCCTGACACGGAATTTATCGCGGACAAAGTTTATGTCGTTGCGGTCATAGCTGATTGCAATGAGTTTTGCAATCAGCTCGTTGCGGTCAAGGGTCATGCCGGGGCGGATGGAAACGATCAGCTGTTCATACTGACCGGGGTCGCCCAGGCTGAATATACAGGAAACCGAGGAGACTATTATGACATCGCGCCTCTCAAAGAGCGCGGAGGTGGCGCTGTGGCGCAGTTTGTCAATCTCCTCGTTAATCAGCGAATCTTTTTCTATATATATATCCTTGCCGGGGATATAGGCTTCGGGCTGAAAATAATCGTAATAAGAGACGAAATACTCCACCGCGTTGTCGGGAAAAAACTCACGGAATTCCGAGCACAGCTGGGCGGCAAGGGTTTTGTTGTGCGCGAGCACCAGCGTGGGACGCTGGCAGCGTTCTATTATATTTGCCATTGTAAAGGTCTTGCCCGAACCGGTAACCCCGAGCAGGGTCTGTTCGCGGATGCCGGCGTCAATCCCGGCGGCAAGCAGGTCGATAGCCTGAGGCTGATCGCCGCGGGGTATGTAATCACTTTTTAATTTGAATTTCGTATCTCTCACTTTTAACCTCCCCCCCGTATGCACCGAATATGACAACGGCGTAAATCGGGATAATAATCCACCCTACAGTATAACACATATTCAACAAAAAATCAACATGCCGCGTTATGCGGTTAATCCGAATGAATCGGTATGAAGATATTATAAACCTATAATAAAAGAATGTCAAGCCCCCGGTAAAATTATTATAAAAAACTGTAAATTATCATTTTATCTATTAATGTTGACGTGAAATATTCATAATTTTATATTATAATCCTATAAGAGATTGATATAGATTTAATAAGAGATGATATAAGCCGAAAAATGTGTGTGACAAGAAGGATATTTGACTATTATGGATAAAATAGATAAAATAGATAAAACGGATAAAACGGATAAAAAGAGTATATTAAGCAAATCGCAAAAGTTTCCGGGCTCTGAGGGCCCCGTGCTGATTGTCGTAATGGACGGCATAGGTCTTGCGCCCGACGGACCGGGCAACGCGGTCTCGCTGGCCCATACGCCGACACTGAATATGCTCATGAAGAACTATCCCCTTCTGCGGCTGCGCGCCCACGGCGAGGCGGTCGGGCTGCCTTCCGATGACGATATGGGCAATTCCGAGGTGGGCCACAACGCACTCGGTTCGGGTCAGGTCTTCGCGCAGGGAGCCAAGCTTGTCTCGCAATCCATAGAAAGCGGCATGATGTTCCGGTCCGGTACATGGCAGACGGCGATAAAAAACTGCGTAACCAACAGGTCGACCATGCATTTTATGGGTCTTTTTTCAGACGGAAACGTTCATTCCCATATCGACCACCTCAAGGCCATGATTGTCCGCTGCAGGGAAGAGGGTATAGGAAGGGTCAGGATACACATACTGCTTGACGGACGCGACGTGGGAGAAACATCGGCCCTGGAATACATCGATCCCTTTGAGGTATTTATATCCGGACTGCGCGGCGATGACTTTGATATTATGATTGCCTCGGGCGGCGGTCGCATGAAGATAACCATGGACCGTTACGAAGCCGACTGGAATATGGTCGCGCTGGGCTGGAAAACCCATATACTGGGGGAAGGCCGTTATTTCGAATCGGCGGCGGAGGCGGTAACAACGCTGCGCCGTGAGACCGGAGCCATAGATCAGGACATCCCCCCCTTTGTAATAACCGAAAACGGTGCGCCCGCCGGAACGATAAATGACGGGGACAGCGTGATTTTCTATAATTTCCGCGGTGACAGAGCCATTGAAATTTCAAAAGCCTTTGAATCGGGTTCGGACTTTGACAAATTCGACCGGGTGCGCGTGCCCGATGTATATTACGCGGGCATGCTCTCGTATGACGGAGACCTGCATATT
>JAQVWU010000152.1 GCA_028709565.1 Eubacteriales bacterium | reverse complement strand
AAGCATCGTTTCAGATACAAGGTCTTCGGCATCCTGTTGTGTGGTGCATTTTGAAGCGGCAAGGCGGTTAAGATATTCATGGTATTGCAGTAATTCTTCTTTTCTCATAACGGCTCCGTTCTTTTTTGATTACTTCAAACATGTTCATCAGTATAGTCGCAGGTATTTGCTTTCGGTTCGAACATAAACAAAAATATTTTATCATAAATATGTGAATTAATGTGATTTTGCTGTCATTTTAATTTTGCAGCAAATAGAGCGTTTTATATAATTTTAAAAAAGAACGATAGTCTGTTGACCGAGTTTGATGATGATCTGTGGCTTACAGTAGTATATCAAATGAAGGTACATTCGATAATGACATTATTTTAAGTTATTTACTTGTGATAATGTCCCATAGTCCGTAGAAATTAAAGGTGACAACTCCAAATAAATCTGATAGAATATAAGCACCATCGTCAGGTCAATATGATTATAAATACGCGAATGTGTTTGCCGTACGATATGAGCATATTGATAGCTTGACAGGTAAAAACGCGATGAATCGCGTCCCGGAAGCATTTTTTGTTTATGACTGTATTAACTGTATTAACTGTTTTGTTTATGAAAAGCTGTTCTTTGATATTTGCTGTAATAATACAGACGCATATTCACACAATGAGATTATAAATCACAGTTTAATTTGCGCCGTATTTGTGATTTTACTGGCGGATATAATAAATGAGAAGCGACATACTTCGGAAACCCAGGCAAACGAAAAAAACTCTTTTTTATTCAAGACTGTAACCTTTATATTGATAAATGTATACAGGACTCTATTGATATCGATATTAATTGGCTGGCAAAGAAATTCAGTATATCTAACGAATATTTCTTAAAAAGGTTTGCGTCTGTCTATGGAAAAAGCTATAAACAATATATTTATGAGCAGAAGATGATTTACGCCGCATTTTTATTGACAACGACCGACATGAAGGTAAAACAAATCGCGGAGTTTTTAAGATATTCGGATCAATATATATTCGCCGACATGTTCAAACTATTTTATTCAGTGTCACCGTCAAGGTTTATGCAATATTATACCGTGTAACTCCTATTTCATAAGGCATTGATATGGCAACTTCCGAAACGGATACCCCGGGATGGCGGAATATATTTTTTTGCTCTTGACAAACGCAGATTTTTATGTTATTATGTATTGGTTACAAAAACCGATCCGGTGAAATGCGCCTGTAGCTCAGCGGATAGAGTGTCCGGCTACGAACCGGCAGGTCGTAGGTTCGAATCCTATCAGGCGCGCCACAACCCCCCCCGAAAGTCAATGATTTTCGGGGGGTTTGTTTTCTGGGTTTATTTTTTGAATGGTCATACGGACGTTCTCTGTAGTTTTTAACCTTGTAATTTACGAAATTTTCAATCAGAACGTATTTTTGTTGTATATATCGGTTATTCCGGCGTGAGCGTTATCTTCGTGAAGTATAGTACCAAAAATACGTTCCGGATACTCATATTTAGAATAGTTCCCCTGTGACGCCCTGACAGGAGCATTCCGCACTGAAGCGGACGAGTCGTTTTTCGTCAGCAAATACAGACAATACTGATTCATGCTTATCCATCGCGTTTTGAACGTTCAGCCAATTGTTTATGAAGAGATTTTGGAATTCGCAATTTAAACTGTCCGGAATAACTCTCGTTTGTCGCAGGTTCGGGAACCGGATAACCTTCCTCAAGAGCCGCTTTAATCCATTCTGCCTTTGCGTCCTCGGCAGCTTTTACAACGCCTTCAATTGTTTCGGAACAGGTGAGACAGCCTTTCAAATCAGGAAACAAGGCTACATATCCGTTTTCGTCGGTATCGCGTTCGATTTCCATTTTATACGACAGATTCAAATAATAATCAAGTGTTTTCATCATCAGATGCCTCACTTTCAATGATTTCTTTAACCATGATAACATAAATCTTCTTTATTGGTTCGTTATGAGGTGTTGTTGTTATAGGCGGTCGACCCTGCCTGCAAAATGTACAATGGCTGCTTCCGCCTGACGGACGCTTCATTACATATCCATAGCTTTCAAGGATACATCGCAATTTTAAAACGCAGAACATACTCTTGACAGCAATTTATCCCATGTTGACAAAACAATCACCCCACTATAATTATATCATGGTGTTATATATGGTGTCGATAGATGAATTAATATAATCTTAACCTAGGTTAAGGGTTAAGAGATGCGGCCGTTTTTATACGGTATCGGTGTTGACATTTCCCCGTTAAGACAATATAATGATATTTATGGGATTATTATATTTATTACACAGGAAAAGGAGACGCGGAAATGAAACATTTTACAGGATGCCGTTTGCTTCCCGTGCTGATATGCGCTGTTTTGTCGCTGTCGGGTTGTGCCGGCGGGGAAACGAAGACTGCCGCCGCAACGACCCCGGCTCTTATCCCGGAGGAAACGCAGACCATACCGTATTACCGGACGCTTGAAGCCGATTACGACGGCGCTTCTTTCCGGGTGATGGGCATTATACGCGACGGGTTCGAACAGTTTACCAACTTTGAAATTGATTCCGAGGGCGAAAACGGCGAAGTGGTAAACGACGCCATATTCCGGCGCAACAGCGCAATCGAAGAAAAATATAACGTCGAGATAACCGTTGAATTCTGCGACCAGGATAAAACGGTTTCAACAATCGGCAATCTGACCATGAGCGGTGACGATCAATTTGAACTTTATTTTGTTCAGCTGCGCTATGCCGGCGCGACGGTGACCAACGGTTACAATCTTGACCTGAATACGCTGCCCTATGTCGACTATTCGCAGCCCTACTGGAATGCCGAGGTTAACGCGGCGCTTTCAATCGGCGGGAAACTGTATTTTACCACCAGCGATTTTTCGCTTGTCGATAAAAACCGCACATATATCTTTGTCTATAACCGCGATATGGCTGAACAATTCGGTCATACCGCCCTTGAGGATTTCATACATGACGGCACCTGGACCTATGATAAAATGATAGGTTTGGCTGTCGGTGTGTCCGGTGACATTGACGGCAACGGAAAGATGGATGAATACGACCGGTGGGGTTTGCTGCTGGACTCCAACAAAGGGGTCGCGGCGCTGAACATCGCCATGGGCGGGCATCTGGTGATAAAGGACGGCGACGACAAGCCGGTCATCAATGTCGGGTCTGAATTTATGTTTGAACCGGCCGACAGGCTTTACGGGACACTGAGCGGGAACGATTACGCGCTGGAACCCTATTTATCGCGTTTTGATTCGAAAAAGCTGATCAATATATTCACCGACGGGCGCGTGCTTTTCTATACGTGTTTTCCCCATGTGCTCAAGACCTGTTCGGCATCGTCGGACATCGATTACGGTGTGCTGACCTTCCCGAAATACAGCGAAACGCAGGAAAAATACCATACACTGGCCGACCCGTACGGTTCCGGGGTGTTCTGTGTACCGCGTATAAGCGGACAAACGGAAATGACGGGGCTGCTGATTGAGGTTCTCTCGGGCGTGTCCACCGATACGACCCTGCGGGCGTTTTATGAACTGTCCTGCAAGACAAAATACACCTATGACGAAACCAGCGCGGCAATGCTCGATCTGGTTTTCTCCGACATAGTCTACGACCTGGGCATTATGTTCGACTGGGGCGGTATCTCCACGAATCTCGTTATGCAGGTCATGAGCTGGGGGAGCAATAAATACGCGTCCCAATGGGCATCGATATCCGAATCGGCGCAAAGCGGGATGGAGGATACGCTGGCATACATAGCGGAATCGGAATTATGACTTTGAGCCGAAACACGAACAAAATACGAATAAACCTAAAAGACACAGGGAGATACAATATGAACCACATATCACCGAACGAATTTTATTATCTCGGCGATGACGCCGCGATGATTCAGGCAGCCGCGGACCGGGCCCATGAGACGGGGGCGATGGTTGTCATACCGCGCCGCAATACGCGCACCGGTAAAGATATATGGCTGATTGAGCGCGCGGTCAGGCTGCGGACGGGCGCTTCGGTCTGCCTGGAGAACTGTCATCTGCGTCAGGCCGACGGCAGCTTTGACAATATATTCAAAAGTTGGCATGCCCGCACCGACGAGGGCAGGCGGCTTGCGGCCAGGCAATATGATATACATATATGGGGGGTGGGCAACGCGGTGCTCGACGGGGGTATGCCGAACGGTACAACCGAGCGCAATCTCAAGGACGGCACCGCCCCCGAAGCGGCCTGTTTTTCGCATCCGAATACAATGGTTGTCAACAGTCTGATCCACCTTGCCAATACCGAACGCGTTGTCATAGAAAACCTCAGGATGATCCATCCGCGTTACTGGGCGGTCACCTTTCATTATTCGGCCCAGGTCCGCGTTTCCGACATCCATTTTGTTTCCTGCGGCAATGTACCGAATCAGGACGGCATTGACCTGCGGGCGGGATGCAGCGGTTTTATCATCGAAAACATTTCGGGGTATACCCAGGATGACACGGTGGCGCTGACAAATCTGCAGCATCCGGGCAATTTCGATAATTACTGCAAGGTTGAGGGCATGGAGGACGACATCCATAACGTGGTCATTAATAACGTCACCTCGAACACCGTCTGCGCGCAGGTACGCCTGCTCAACCAGTTCGGCAATAAAATCTATAACGTTATCATTGAAAACGTCCAGAATTACGCAGAAACCGACCCCTCCCTGCCGGGAGCGGCCGGTTACGCCTACCGTATACCCAACGGCAGGGAGTATTACATGGATTCGGAGACAACGTGGGCCGTACCGGAAAAATACTGGAGCACCTTTGAGAAAAACGACTTCAGGGCGGGCGCTTCGGTCCGCATCGGCGAAAACGGATATTATGACCCGGAAAAACCGGAGACGGCAGCAAAACCGGGGGACACCTACAACATTACGGTGCGCAACGTCCAGTCGCGCTGCCGCTTTGCCGTAGCCCTCGCCTGTACCTTATATGATTCGTTCATCGATAACGTGCAGTGCTTCGGCGACTGCATTACCGCCGTATACTTCGGCGGCGGAACCTATGACAATATCCGTGTGAGCAACATCGGCTATACGCATTCGGCAGCCCACCGTCGGTCCGACGAACACGCGGCCGGGGGGCATTACGGCTATGACCAGCCCGCGGCCGTATGGTTCAACGGTTCAAAGGCGACAGGACTGCGCTTTTCGGGCATCACGACGGCCAAGGATACCGGAGCGGTCTTCGGCGGCGGCGGCGAGGTGGAACTCAAGGCCCGGGACATCATCATTCGCAATCCCGCCGTGACCGCGCTGCTCGGCGGCGATACGATAAACGCCGACATCCGGGAGTTCTGACAATACAGGCGGCCTATGTTTTCGCTATAAATGTCTTTATCTGTCTGTTGTTCAGTTTGTAGGCGATTTTGCCGTTTGCAACATCGGCATCGGCTGTTTTTATATGCCGAAAGTCGCATTCGCAGGCCTCCCGAACCGGGACCGGTAAAGCTATTTGGCCTTCGCTGCCGCCGGCGAGGTCGTATATTCTTATCTCCACGGCTTCGCCGCCGTCAACGGTTATACGGCGCAGGGAGGAGAGGACGGCGTCACCGGCTATTTCGGCAAAAACGCCCCGCCTGCCCAAAAATCCCGCGTGCGGTTTTGCCGTGACGCAGTCCAGACCGGTCTTGAAGCCGTTGGACAGTTTCATGAGTCGGGGATATGAACCCTCGGAAAAGAAGGCGATACCGTAATCAAAGGTCATCTCACAGAGCATTTTACCCATCGAACCGCCCGTCTGCCCCACCTCGTGGGGGAAGGAACGAAAGAGGGTGAGGTATACCGAGGCGCTGTTTTTATCGCCCACCTCGCACTCATACAGCCCGTTGTTGTATACGGCAATACCGCGATTGCCGTCGCTGACGCTGACCAGACCCTGGTTGGGGTTGACAAGGGTGTCGGTCTCCTTGTCATAGGTATTGTCCGGCTTTTCGATATCCCATTCGGCGACGTCAAAGGGCAGTGAGGTCGCGAATTTATCGGTTTTGATACCGGTGGGGAAGAGCACGCGCAGCCGGTGTCCCTCCCGGCGGTTGTCCGCCCTGGTTTTTATATTTATATGACGCTCGCCCCTGTAAATTGTCAGTATGTTTTCAATCGGCAGACCGCTGACCGGTTCAAGGTCGATACACAGTTTGACGATATCGGGGGAGTCGCACATGAAGCTGACCCGCGCGGACGCCGCCGCCGATATATACTCCCTGTCCAGCAGCGGTTTGACATAGTTATAGCCCTCGCCGGCGTCGCCGCAGTCCTCAAATAGCAGCAGATTGTCGTACCGGACGCCGCTGAGCTTGTCGGTCACGCTGACGGTGCCGTTGGGGTTGACCGATATCACCAGCGGACCGTTGTCGACGGTATCGGCCGAGATGCGCATGCTGCCGGGATTGCGCTGCGGGGGCTTGTAATCGATATACTGCCAGCTGCGGCCGCCGTCCCGCAGGGTGAGCAGATTTTCGACGGTGAACACCTCGTAGCCGTAGGGCGGGATGTCGGCTTCAAGGGCAAGGGTATAGACATCCATGGACGGCATCTCGATGAGCCTGTTGTAATCGGCTACCTTTTTGATATAGGTGCCGTGTCCGGTAACCGTTGTTTTGACATTCTCGCCCTTTGAATTGTAAAAGCGGAAGTTGCCGTGATGGGTGCCCGACTGTATCTCAAATGTGATTTCCCGCACACCCCTTATATGATTCTGCGACGGGTTGAATACGGCGACGGCGGCATCTCTGCCCGATGTATCCAGTCCCATGGTCAGATGGGTAAGGGTGTCCGCCTTGACGGTGCCGATAATCTCCTTTGCCTGCTTATAGCGGCTGACATTGTCCTCGTGCACCGCGGTGATCGAGCAGCCGCAGATGCTGTCGTGGGGCTGATTCTGCAGCACATACTCCCAGGCCGCGCCGAGGAAGCCGTTTTTGTCCACATATCTGTAATATCGGG
>JAQVWU010000151.1 GCA_028709565.1 Eubacteriales bacterium | reverse complement strand
AGCTTTACGCGCCAGTTCAATAGCGTCGTAAATTTTGCCGCTATTAAGCAAGTTCCGAATATCCCTTATATATTCTTTGGCTTTTTCCTCGCCGCGTATTTTTTCAGTTCCAAGCAATTCGTCAACCGTGACTTTAAAAAAAATTGCGAGATGAGGCAGAATTTCTATATCGGGATAAGTTGCTCCCGTTTCCCAACGGCTGACAGCCTGCGGGGAAATATGGAAAATACCTGCTATTTGGTCTTGCGTTAAGTCTTTATCTTTACGAAGCTGTTTAAATTTTTCACTAAAATATATTGCCATCTTTTGCACCTCTCTATGGTTTGTATTTCAGAATCGATTCTGTTAATATTATAAAACACAACCAAACAAAAGTAAAGCAACCATTTTGAGAGTTTTTATCAACTAAAGTGGGATTTTCAAAATATAAATTATCTACATAAATAGTAAGTATATTATAGCAGGAAAGACAATTAAAGGCAATGCGTCTGAGAAAAGCGTCTGTGTCAAGTTATTATAGGTCTTTTTAAAAAACAATTTTTAAACTGCCAAATATGATTTATAGCCTCTAAACCTCTAATTCCGCTACCCTTGACAGAACGGCACGAAAATGCTCGCAGACCGTGCCGACGGTGAAGAACTCAAAAATATATAATCAACATCTTCTACCGTCAGTTAAGACATTTTAGCATTTTCATCCCATCCCGTCAAGGGCGCAAGCGTCGCCTCCGGCGATAGCTGCCAAGCAAAACATCCGGACATTTTTCCTCATAACCGAACAGCGTCCGCGTTTGCCGGTCGAAATGCTTGCATATGTTAACGGCAATCTACATTATTATTACATTTTATGCGCTTCGTGTTCATGTACACTTCATATTCCGTGTTTACACTTTTATTACGCATAATAAACAGATTTTTGCATGGAGTGAGTTATAAGTGTCTGTAAACCTAACATTTAATGTCAATCCCGGCGGTCTGCATATAACCGTTTCGGAGATAGGAATGATTACATCCGGGCAGGACGGCGCGGCTTGGGGCAATCTGCTCTTCCGTTTTGACGCCAGGGGGAGATGCACCGTCCTGGATTGCGAAACACTTACGAAGATTACCGCATTCACGCTTGACGGCATTATAGTGCCGCACTGCAATACCGTCGTGTTCGGCTGTTATTTTTACCGTCCGGAGGATGAATTCCCGCTGCTCTACTGCAACATATATAATAACTACGCCGGCCGGGCGGACGAGATGCACGGCACCTGCCTCGTCTACCGGCTCACACGGGAAGGCGTGTCCTTTAAGAGCAAGCTTGTACAGATTATCCGTCTGTCCTTTACCGACGACCGGACATGCTGGGCTCCCGCCGCAGGAAAATCGGCGCGCCCCTTCGGTAATTTTGTTATAGATACGCAAAAAGAGCAGCTTATCGCCTATGTCATGCGCTCAGAACCGGACGGCACGAGCTATTTTAAACTGCGCCTGCCCTCTGCTCACGAGGGATATGCCGACGCGGCCGGCGTGAAACGCGTCATCCTTGACAAAGATGATATCATAAGCAGCTTCACGGGACCCTACGCCCGTTATCTCCAGGGCGGAACGGTCTTCGGGACCGGGCTGATCTCGTCAGAGGGATTTGATAAAGACACCGTAA
Organism: Eubacteriales bacterium; assembly: GCA_028709565.1. Lineage (GTDB taxonomy): Bacteria > Bacillota > Clostridia > Oscillospirales > CAG-272 > JAQVWU01. The sequence continues at coordinate 5,370 of JAQVWU010000151.1, read as the reverse complement.
ACCGCCCCGCGCTGCGCATAATCGACCTGGGATCCGAAACCGAACTTGCCTATGTGGATTTGCTGAGCGGGGGCATCACGGGAGAGCCGGAACTGGTCACCGATATCGGGGGATGTCTGTACCTGTCGGACGCCCGGGGCAGATTTTACCGGCTTGATATACATGAACTATGACAAAAGCTAAATCAATGATATACCCTGCCGTTTGCGCCGCCCTGATGTCCGCCTTTATGCTTGGCGGATGCGGTACGGCACGGACACATAATCCCCCGGCAATCATCGAATCCGGCGAAACGAACAGGACGGTTATAACGGAAGAATCACACGAAACCGCGGAGCCGGCTGAAACGATAGAAGCAGGATCGCCAGAATCGGATGCATCGCCAGAATCGGCTGAACATGCCGAATCCGCGGAAACAACCGGACCGGAAGATCCGGCCGGTATCCCCGCGTCAGCCAAAGTGGATTTTGACGGGCTGCAGGCGCTGAACCCGGATATCTACGCGTGGATAGAAATCCCCGGCACCGTCATATCATACCCCGTTGTCCAGGCCGACGGCGACAACACCTATTATCTCAAGCGCGCATATGACCGCAGCTACAGCGCGGCGGGCGCCATTTTTACCGAAGATTACAACTCAAAGGATTTTACCGACAAAAATACCGTAATCTACGGTCATTACATGAAGGACGGAACCCTTTTCAGCGGACTGCATAAATTTATTGACGCGGAGTTTTTCTCCGAACACAGATATGTCTATATACATACGCCGGACGGGATTCTGAGCTATAAAATTTTCGCGGTTTATCCCTACGATACCCGGCATCTGCTCATGTCCTTCGATTACAGCAACCCTTATGTATTCGGCCGGGTTTTCGAGGCCGTATTCGGCATCCGCGATATAAACGCGTGTATTGCCGGTGATGTGACCCTTGACAGTGAGAATGACCGTGTGCTGACCCTGTCCACCTGCCTGTACGGCGAACCAAGCGAGAGACTGCTGCTGCAGGCGGTCCTAACGGAGTAAGAAAGATAATATCAATGCAGATATAAACGGTCAAGGCCGAAATCAACATAAACAGATAAACAGAAATTTAACTGTATTTCAGCCGGTATATTGCATAATCATACAATCAATGATATAATGATTGATACAATAATATATAAATCATACGGTGCGGAGGATTTATGGACAAAAAAAATAAAACCGCGATACCGGTATCAAGAGAGGATGCGGGCAGGCGGCTGGACAGTATTGAACGGAATGTAAGCAAGCCTGACCCGATTTTCAGAGAAATACTGATAAGGGTGCAGACCGGGGAGATGACCCCGGAAGCGGCGCGAAATGAAATGAGTATGCGCGGCGGCGCGGGGGCTTTTGTTCAAAACAGGGCTCCGGTAACCGGACTTGAGCGGTGTATCAGGGGTCTGTCGGTCGCGGCGCTGAGACAAATAATCATGTTAGTTATGCTCACCGTCATGGAGGCGCAGCCGCCCCGGGAATATATCCCGTATTTGCCGCGGGGTAAAAAGCGTCTTTCCCCGGAAGTCGAAACGGATGCCAGGATAAACTACATCGAGGCGCTGGACTGGAGGGAGAAGAGTGACCTTCAGGAGGACGCCCTGAGGCTGATATCCGACAAACGGATTGTCAGGGCTCTTATGCTGGGCATGGACGCGGCGGACCGGGAACTGTTCGCCGACGCGATAAACGGAGGTCCGGGTATCAGCATGTACGCCGTCACCCGGGGTTTTCTGTATGTGTTCGGCGGTAAAAAGTCGCAGATACAGCCGCTGAGCTGTGTGGTACCGGAGGAAATAAAAGAGATTTGGCATGGGATTTCCGAGGCGGAGTTTGAGGTACGGGACGATGTCGTGCTGTACCTGTCAGCCGCGGCTAATCTGTACGCAATTATACCGACTGAGGAAGCGTTTGAACTGCTGCGCCATTATGACGAAAAGGACGGGCGGATTATCTCCATGCGGTATGAAGAGATACTGGACATCGCCAACCTGTGCTCCTACGTCGGTGACTCTTTCTCTCTGCGCTCCGGAAACGGATACCGGGAGATGTATCTTATCGGCAATAAATACCTCGGTGAAGTTTTTGCAAATGAAGATGACGATGATTTTAATTTTTCCGAAGCATACGATGCGATAAAGCGCAAACCCCGTTATATACCCCCGCGGGAGGAGTTTATAAAATACGCCGATCCGGATTATTACGAGGTCAACCCGCAGTTTCGGGCGTTGAGGGCATATTTGGCGGACACCCTCGTCGGGCGGCTCAGGGAGTATGCCGAATCGTTCAACAAACCCGATTATTCCGAATATTCCGAATATTCCAATTATACCGATTATACCCGTTATACCGTTTATTTTAATTACTTAAAAGAGCTGCTGCCCGCCCCCCAACAAAGCGTCACACCGGAGAAACTCCTTGACTATTTTATGTCCGTGATTTCCCATACGTTTCAGACGGAGCAAAATACTCTTGAATCGATGCTGGATTTGCTTGATGACGTTGATATGCAAACCGATAACGCCGATGATATGCGTTCGCTGCTCAATCTAATCATGTCTGCGTATAATAGCGCCCGCAACTGGCGGAACAAGGGATACACGCCGGGTGAAATGGTTGGTCATGGTAAAATTCTGCCCATGCCGGATACGGGCATCGAAACGGTAAGGGTACCGCCCCGGGTCGGACGCAACGACCCGTGCCCCTGCGGCAGCGGAAAGAAATACAAGAAGTGCTGCGGCAGATAGAATTATATATTTAGGGGAGAGACATGGTTTCTCCCCTAAATATTGCAGTCGGCACTGTATTTTTTGCCAAAATGCTTGATTTTATGTTTTTTGGTGATATAATATAACATAATACAGATGTATAATATTTATTTTTTCAGATTTTCATAAGTTCATTGCGTAACCCTATTCGCCCATGAACTTTTTTATTTTTATGTAATTTTTTTTGTTATCTTAGGACAAACTCTGTTTTTTATGTGTCTTTATAGGAGAGATATCGGTGAGCCGTTATGAAAAAGCTATTGATTATCAATAAGTCTTTCGAACCGGGTGGGATCCAGACGGCTCTGGTCAACATGCTCGATGTGATTCACACCGAATACGAGATTTATCTGGCGATATTCAATCCCCGCGGTCCGCTGAAATCCTCGGTGCCCGACGATGTCAAGCTGATAACGGTACATCCGCTGGTAGCCGTGCTGGGGATGACATACGCGGACTGCAGACAATACGGGGCAATATCACAAAAACTGTTTAAAATCCTCGGCAGCGGCTGGTCTTGGATTTTCGGCAATGCCCTGCCCGTGTCTTTCGCGCTGATGTTTCAGAAACGCCAGAGCGGATTCGATACGGTAATTGCCTGGCATCAGGAACCCTCAAGGGGGACACTGGTCGCCGGATTCGCACGATTCGCGCTGAAAAAATGCCCGGCACCCATGAAAATCGCCTGGATACACGCCGACCTCCCCGCCGTCAAACTGGACACAAGGCGCAATTATCATATTTATAAAAAATTCGACAGGATCGTAGCGGTCTCCCGAACAGCCATGGAAGCCTTTCTCAAGGCTTTTCCGGTGCCGCGGTCCCAATGCACATGGTATTATAACCATGTTCCGGCGGAAAAGATAAAAATCGGGAGTCTGGAACGGGAAAATGTATACCCCGACCGCAAGAACAGACTGGTGCTGTTTACCGCCTGCCGCCTGGCCGAGGAGAAAGGGCTGCTCAGGGCACTGGACGCGATATGCATGACCGGCGAGGGCAGGCGGCTCTTATGGTATATAGCGGGCGAAGGGAGACTGCGCGGCGCCATAACGGAGAAAATCGAAGGCTGCAATCTCGGGGACAGCGTAAAGCTCATCGGCTGGCAGAGCAATCCCTACCCGTATATGAGGGAGGCGGATTATCTGTTTGTACCGTCCCTGCATGAAACATTCGCCATGACGGCAGCCGAGGCTCACGCCCTGGGCACGCCTGTTTTGGCTGCCGATATCGACATCATGAGGGAGATTGCCGCCGGGGGTGACCTGCTGTGTGAGAACACTACACAAGGCCTGGCTCTGGCCCTTGAAAATATATTAAAAGCGGGCGCTCCGGTTAAAACACATGTTATCACAGCCGGAACCGAACGAAACCGCGGCGCGTTCGAGGCGATAATCAGCCCATGAGAATCGATAAAAACAATAAAAACAATACAGTGATATTATATCTTATTATCTGCTCGATACTGGCGGGCGGCAGCCTTCGCATAGGCTTTGTATCGCTGTATCATATCGTCATTATGGCGTCCCTTGTCCGGTTGATTATAAAAAAACACACCCGGCTGTTCAGCCTTATCGCTCCTAATAATCCAATTGTGTGCTTCATGCTCATATGGCTCGCCAGGGCGCTAATATCGGTCATATGGGCGCCCGATATACGGCTGGCGCTTAAATATGTATACTGCATTTTCCTCATCACGGCGCTGGTGATACTGTTTACAAACCTGATTACACCCGAAAACAAAAAGCATATCGTAAAATTTATGGTTGTTCTGCTGTCGGTATTAAACCTCATCGGTTTATGGGAGATAACGACGGGAAACCATCTTATGCGGGATTATCTGGGGACACCTTCGAGATTAAGACTGCTGGCAAATGTCCCGGGCGGATTTTTTGCCAATCCCAACGACTTCGCCACATATCTGATATTGATTATACCCTTCTCCATGACGGCGATAAGTGTCGGGACGCGTCCGGTCAGATACATAAGCGCCTTTAATCTGGCGGCAGCCGCCGTTGTCATCGCCGGTACACAATCGAGGACACAGATCATTCTCATAACGGTGATGTATATTGTTTTCCTGCTTATCCTGTTGAAAAGTGCAAAAAGGACCGCCGCCGGGCTGATTGCCGCTGTATTATTTATATATAACTCGTCCCGTTTCGGCAGCATTGTCGCCGGTGCCTTTGACAGCGTACAATTCTCCGCCGTGACAAACAGTTTCGTCAGCGGAGGTTCCATGGCCGCACGCCTCAATCTGCTCAAAAACGGCGCGCACATACTGGAGGACACCCTGGGTTTCGGCTGCGGCGCAGGCTGTCACCGGGTGATCATGAGCGCATATGCGGACGCTTATTATGATACATACGGTATACTGGTCATGCATAATTTCCCGGCGGAATTGTTCGTCGATTACGGGTGGGTTGTGGGTCTTATATTCGCCGCATCGATTTTAATGACGGTAATAATGCTGCGGCATACGGCCGGACATGCGGAGGACCGGCATATAAGACGGGAATCGGTGATACTGATTCTCTCGGTTTGCGTTTTTGTTATAAGCACGGTTTCCTCCAGTTCGAT
>JAQVWU010000150.1 GCA_028709565.1 Eubacteriales bacterium | reverse complement strand
ACCGGACAGAACCGCGGCGCCCCCTCATCTCGCGGGGCGAATATGAAGAAAGCTTCGGCAGGCGTGTTGTGAAAAAAACGCACGCGGGAGATAACATGACCGATAAGTCTCTTCTGCCCGGCATCCTTCCGCCTTTATCCGATGAAATGCTGCTCATAGCGCTCATCATACTTTTTATGATGTCAGGTTCGGATGACGAAATGATAATCATATTGGCGTTTCTGCTCTTAATGCGCTGAAAATACGGTGCATTCCCTGAGTTTTAAATTAAAAATCAATATTTATATTGACATATGGTTAAATTATGGTATATAATATATGCAGTATTATTATTGGATAAAACGGAAAGGGAGTGCACGCCATGGATAAAAAAATAGAAATTCAGGGAAATGTGTTAATGTTCCTTGACACATCGGGAAACGACGTGAAATCATACGCAATGACCGCCTCCGATATTTCTGCAATACATATCGATAACCGAACGGTTTCCAAATTTTTTGGTTTAAAAAAGATTGAAACAAAGAGCATATTAATCACGGCGCAGGGAATTGAAAAACGACTTGAGTTGTTCGAACATATCGAAGGACCCGAGAATTTTGCCGCCTATTCCGACGAACTTATCAACTTTGCCAAGGCTCATCATATAGCCTATCGTATACCGGACAGCGAATAAATACGGTTGCCGTAGCAACGGCTTATTGCGGTTTCGCAATAAGCCTTTTAGTTTTGGTTTTTAAATAAAACAAGCGCTTCGTATATGCTTTTTAACGGGATAAACTCTATATTACCGGCGGTACGCAGCTTTTCGGCTGAACGGCTCGGTATAACTATTTTCTTAAAACCCAGCCGCACTGCTTCCTTTACCCGCTGTTCCGTGTTTGATACGGCGCGGCATTCACCCGCAAGCCCGATTTCGCCGACGGCGATTAAATCGTCGGGAAGCGGCTTGTCCAGCAATCCGGAGATCAGAGCCATGGCTGACGCGAGATCGGCCGCGGGTTCGTCTATGCGCAGTCCGCCGACCACATTGAGATATATATCCTGTGTTGAAAAACGAAGACCAAGCCTTTTTTCCAGCACCGCAAGGAGCAGGTATAAACGGTTGTAATCGGCTCCGTTTACCGTTCGTCTCGGAGACGGGAATGTAGTGGGCGTGGCAAGCGCCTGTATCTCCGCTATGATGGGACGGCTGCCTTCCATAACACAAACGGCACAGCTGCCCGAGGTTCCCACCGGCCTGTCGCGCAGCAGCATTTCGGACGGATTGGGTATCTCACACAACCCGTTTTCGGTCATCTCGAACACGCCTATTTCATTGGTTGAGCCGAAGCGGTTTTTAGTCGCGCGAATGATTCTGTGGGTATAACGGCGCTCGCCCTCAAAACTAAGCACGGCGTCCACCATATGTTCCAATATCTTAGGACCCGCGATGCTGCCCTCTTTGTTTATATGACCGACCAGGATAACCGATACCGAATCCTTCTTTGCCTTCTCAATCAGCCGCGCGGCTGTCTGACGTACCTGCGTAACGCTGCCGGCGGTCGAGGTGAGTTCCGGATCGGTCAGCGTCTGAACCGAGTCGGCTATTATTATTGAAGGCTGGAGCTCTTCCGCCGCTTTTAATATATTGTTGATATCGCCGTCGGTTAGCATGAATATACCGTCACCGTTGATTTTCAGACGTTCCGACCGCATTTTGAGCTGACTCTGCGATTCCTCGCCCGATACATAAAGAATCCTTCTCACCGAGTTGTCGGCGACGGCTCCGGACAGCTGCATTAAAAGCGTTGATTTCCCTATGCCGGGTTCACCGGACAGCAGTACAACCGAACCGGTGACAAGACCTCCGCCCAGCACGCGGTCCAGCTCCGAAATGCCTGTGGCTGCGCGCAGATACTCGGGCAGACTGACCGTTGACAGAGGAACGGCGCGTATCCCGGACCCGGCGGACAGTCCTGTTTTCGCGGTTTCCCGGGCCGGGATCATCTCATTGTAGGTGTTCCATGTGCCGCAGGACGGACAGCGTCCCAGCCATTTACTGCTTTGCGCTCCGCATTCGGAACATACGAACATTGATTTGGGTTGTTTCATTTTTACGTAATTACCTTTTTTGCTTTTGTGTTTATTGGTCCGTTTCCGAATTTTCCTGCTCCGTCCGGATTCGATTGTGCCCGGACCGTGCCCGGGACGCGGCAGCCGCGATTACCAGGGCAAGTTTACGTCTGTATGTATCGTCGGATAAACGCTGGGCTTCCCGGACATTTGACAAAAAACCGCATTCGACCAATACCGCAGGATTGCCGATGCGGTCCAATATGTAAATATTTGAATCAGCCTTTTTTATTTCGCGGTTATTATCGGGGGATATATAGGTTTTTATATCATTCTGGATAAATTGGGCCGTCGTTTGACCCAGCGGATGATTCGGCGAATACCAGACCTGAAGACCGGACAGGCGTGTGTCGGGAAATTTATTCATATGGATGCTTATCAATACCGCGTCCGGGTTTGCTTTCGCGATATTGAGCCGTGCGCGCAGATCACGCAATTTATTGGAACCGCTGCCGTCATCCGACAACATCAGGTCTTCCGTACGTGTCATTACGGCATCATAACCCAGAATGTCCAGCACGTCCCGCAGTACAAACGACAGGGCAAGATTAAGCTCTTTTTCCGGCGTTCCGTTGGCTGCCGAGGCGCCGCCGTCAACACCTCCGTGACCGGCGTCGATGATAAAATGGTTGCCTGAAACGCATAATGCCGCAATATCATCGCTGCTGGAATGTGTTCGGGTGCCGCATGAGCGGAAGATATAGACACATACAACGGTGCACAGGGTGAAGATGACGGTAAAGAGGAAAAATTTCAGGACAAACAGCGCGGCTTTCCGGGTCTGTGCAGGGGCATGGATACTTTTCATAACAAAACTCCCGCCAAAAAGCAATATAATAATATATATGCTCGGGACGGGATAAATATAAATGTTAATCTTGACTTTATGGACTATGTGTACTATGTGAACTATGTGGACTGTATGGTTCGGATTTGTTTATTCTTTGTTTTTGGAGTTTTCGGAGTTTTCTTTTGGTGAACCTGCCTTAATTCCGAAGATGCTCCGTATACTGTAACCGCGCAAACCGATTAAATAACCGAAGCCGCATACGATTATTGCGGGGAAAGCGATTAAAATGAGTGAAATCGGATTGTTGGGAGTAAAATATTGTACTGCCCCGAGATACATCCCCTGAATAAAACGAGCGATTGCGTTGCATATGCTGTATAAATTCACCGCCCACTCCGGTTCGAGCCATATGTCGGCGCTTTTATCAATGAGCATATAGCCAAAAACCGCAAGGATTCCCAGAACCAAATTCAATATATTGGCGATGAACGAGAGCAGGAAATATTTATAGGGCTGTGCCTGCATGCGTCCGGCGTCAACCCTTATTTTATCGGATATGCCGGCTTCCCATGACATTGTATAAAGCAGAAACAGATAAAACAAGATGGAAAATATACTGGTCAGCAACAGAAGCTTTTCGTTTTGCGAGGTCGCCATCGCGAGTACCAGGCCGAAAACGGTGATTCCGATTTGGTTCACGAACATTTTTACAATTATATAAGAATTCGATTTCAAAAAGGGGAACATAAATACCAATTCCTTTATAGACTACTGTATGCCGGACTGCGAACATAAATTATTCGATATACCACAGTTTAAATAAAAAATGTTAATAATACAAGCGTAAAAATGAAAGTTTACATATTATCCATTAAAAAATTAGAAGCTCAGTTATAATATCAATTATAATAACAGAGATATCCGAAATTATGAGGGGGTAGGATTTTGTCCGGTTCACCTGTATTAATCGAAGAATTCAAACAGCATATGCTGCTGATCAAAAACCGTTCGGCGAGCACCGTTGACGAATACGAGAGCGACCTGATGTTGTTTTTGCGTTATGTCACGGCATCCCGCACGGGCATTGAAACAACGTCCGACGCCTTCAACGAAATCGATGTGTCCGGCAAGGACGTAGATTTTATGCGCTCGGTAACCCGCGAAGAGGTTTACGGTTTTCTTATGTATACAGCCCGGGTCCGCGGCAACAACGCAAGGTCACGGGCGCGCAAACTTTCGTCAATAAAAAGTTTTTATAAATTTCTGACCGTCTCTATGCGTTATTTTGATGATAATCCGGTTGAAAAAATTGAAGCGCCGCCCGTAAAGAAAAACGAACTGCCGAAATACCTCACCGTGGAAGAAAGCGTTATGCTGCTCTCGGCAGTCAAAAACGATGAGCAATCGAAGACAAAAACCCGTGATTATGCCATTATCACCCTGTTTCTTAATTGCGGCATGCGGCTTTCCGAACTTGTCGGCATAAACTTATCGGATATAGACCGGTCGCTTGAATCATTGCGGGTTATCGGCAAGGGTAAAAAAGAGCGTATCATTTATTTGAATGAGGCCTGCCGCGCAGTGCTGACCGACTACCTTAAGGAGAGAGCGGGCAATGCCGAGATTAAAGATAAGGACGCTCTGTTTCTGTCCTCCCGCCACAGCCGAATCAGCCCCAAGACCGTTCAATGGATGATTTATAAATATCTGGCCGCCGCGGGTCTGGAAAACCGTCATTTTTCGGTACATAAACTGCGTCATACCGCGGCAACGCTGATGTATCAAACCGGCAAGGTTGATGTCCGCGTTCTCAAGGACATCCTGGGTCATGAACAGTTAAATACCACACAGATTTACACCCATGTAAGCGACGAAGGCATGGCAAAGGCGATGGAAGCCAATCCGCTGAACACCGTTATACAGAACAAAGAGGCAAACAAAGAGGCAAACGGTACGGAAAACAAAGAAAATAAATAAAACATAAATAAGTCAAAAGAGACAACCGACAAACGCAGGTAAAACCCATGAAGAAAATACATAAAAGGCGGAAATCGGGCAATCCGGTGATGTTGCTGCTGGTCTTTGCCGTATTTACCGCAATAATGATAATTACACTGAAAATATTATTTACATCGCCTACCTTCACCCTTGTGGATACCGCATATGCGGGCAACGGCATTTATAATACCTTTTTTATGAACGGAACGGGCGCCGTCGGCACCGACATACCCGTGCCTTTGCCGGCACCCGAGGCCGAAACCGCGGTTGCCGAAGAAATCATAGACATGTTCGGCAAGGTTTCATACAGTTCCAACGCGGTCCTGATAACCGGTAACGGTACGGTTGTTTCGGATCTGGATAAGGACAGGGTGGTGTTTCCCGCGTCGCTGACAAAGGTGATGACGGCTGTCGTTGTGCTGGAAAGGGTCGGGGATCTGTCGCAAAAGATTGTGATGGATGCCGATATATTCGAAATTGCGGCGGCGGAAAACGCTGCCATCGCCGGATTCATGACCGGTGAAGAGGTGACAATACTCGATTTGCTTTACGGTTCGCTGCTTGCCTCGGGGGCGGACGCGACACTGGCCCTGGCGCGTTATGTTTCGGCTACCGAAAACGAACCGGGTTCGGAAGAGGCTTTTTCTCTGCTTATGAATGAAAAAGCCGCTGAACTCGGCCTTAACGACACGCATTTTGTAAACGCTTCGGGTCTGCATAATCCCAAGCACTACTCCACGGCTCATGATATGGCGCGGTTATTCGCATATGCCATAAAAAACGAGACCTTCCGTCGGATTGTCACGTCGGAGGAGTATATAACGGCGCCCTCCAATATGCACGCGGAAGGGCTTAAAATACAGTCGTCGGTCAGGTCGGTCTTCAAGAAAGCAGGTCTTGAAATGTATCCGGTGCTGGGAGGCAAGACCGGTTATACACCCGAAGCAAAGCTCTGTCTGGCTTCATTTGCGACCATTGATTATAACGGCGTTCCCACCGACTTTATTCTTGTAACACTCGGAGCCGGCGACGGTACATATAAAACGCAATATCACGCGATGGATGCCCATGAGGTATTCCGCATCGCGGCGCCGCAGCCGGAAGAATTGATTATAAATTCTGCAGAGACCTCAGCCGCGCCGTAACAGTCCAAAAAACCAAATAATTCAGAAAAAATACTAATAAATACGACATTTTATAAATTCTTTAACAATCCGTTCGGCGGAGATACGGGGTATAACCATGATAAAAAAAGCGCTTGCCGCGTTGGTCGCTATGGCAGTCTCGCTGGCGTTTCCCGGAGAGATCAGAGAACAGGCATCCGATACCGATACGGCCGTTACCCTCATCGTAGAGACGGACGGCGATTCCGGCGCGGTTAAAAAGGCGATTTTGTCGCTGGACGGTGACGCCGTCATTATGCCCGATTACAGTCTGTTTTCCGGCTTTGCCGTCACATTGTCCGGCAGGGCCGCCGCGGCTGTTGATACAACCCCGGGAACGGTCAGGGTGTGGCAGTCGGCGACCCGTATGGCGGAGTCGGACGGAGCGAATCTGTCGGTCGATACCGTACTGAATCCCGGGTTTGCCTATCGGGGTGAGGGCATGGTGGCCGCTGTTATCGATTCGAGCTTTGATGTATATCACGAAATGTTCGGACTGTCCGATCCGGACGGCGGCAGGATAAAGGAAGAGGATATTGTCTCGGCTATTGACGGTGAGCTGAAGGTGACAAACTACTACGCCCACGGAGACGGAAAAAAAACACCCTATGTAAACTCCAAAATACCGTATGCTTTTGACTACCATGATTTTGACACCGGCGTCGGGGACAAAGATGCCCACGGCACCCATGTCGCCGGCATTGTTGCGGCCAATAACCATGCCGGTCACAAAATGGGATTTGACGGCATAGCGCCCGAGGCACAGCTGCTGCTCATGAAGGCGGGGGCGGATAACTCCCGTTCCCTTGAGGATTATGCCATTCTGTATGCCATGGAGGACGCTATTACACTGGGAGCCGATGTTATAAATATGAGCTTCAGTTCTCCGGCGGGAAGCGGTGCGCAGGAGTACGGAAGTTTTGATTATGAAACCGTTATGAAAAAAGCCGAGGAACTGGGTGTAGTGATTGTTTGTTCCGCCGGCAACCAG
>JAQVWU010000149.1 GCA_028709565.1 Eubacteriales bacterium | reverse complement strand
GTCATTGAAATTATAACGGAAAACAATATCTCAAGAGGATTGCTCGCGGTTAATGCCATGAATCCGGATACAGATGTAAATCCATTAGGGCTGACAATGTTTTCATGTGTTAATATTGTTTACGCGACGGGGGGCCCTTCAGCAATTTACGCGTCAACCGTTTATCCGGAAAGTCAGACCTGTGCTCATGGCGCCGCTTTCAGAGCCGGCGCGGAAGGTGTCAATCTTACCGAATCACAATACGGTATAGCGTCAACTAAATTTCGCTGGAATCTTTCGGGAACCTTTCAACAGGTTATACCCCGTTATATATCAACAAAAGAAGACGGAGTGTCTGACCCGACGGAATTCATAGGGGAAGCCTTTGACAATATCTTTTATAAAGGTTACCAGTGGCCCTTTGATCCGCGTAAGATAAGCGGCTCGTCTTCGGTTGATATGGCAATATACGGAGAACGACTTAAAGGACGCCGTACCTTTATAGATTTTACACACAATCCCGAAGGATTTTCAATTGACAAACTGACAGATGAAGCGCGCTCGTATCTTGCGAAATCCGGAGCGGTACAGGACTCGCCGATTAAAAGACTGCGTCATATGAATAATCAGGCATATGAGTTATATTTATCCCACGGAATCGATCTTGAACGTGAACCGATTGAAATCGATGTGTGCGCCCAGCATAACAACGGAGGACTCGCGGTTGATATCCGGTATGAGAGCAGCATAAAACATTTGTTTGCCGTGGGGGAGGTTTGCGGTATTTTCGGTGTTTATCGTCCGGGCGGCAGCGCCCTGAATTCCACACAGGTGAGTTCATTGCGCGCTTCACAGCATATTGCCTCGGAATACAAAACGCTGAAACCGATACCGGCTGCGGCTGATTCCGTTCTGCTGGATTTCTACGGTGTGAGCGAACTGACCCAGGCGAATATAATGGAATTAAGAAGAGCGTATGGCGAGAGAATGAGCATGGCAGGCGCGTTTATCCGCAATTATGACCGGGTATGCGCCGTTCAGGGTTGTGTTGAAAATGAGCTGCGAAACTTTGCGTATAGAAGTGATGACCCGGTATTGTTTACCGAACTGACGATAAATTATGACATTCTGGTCACACAGTATGTCTATCTTTCAGCCATACGGGAATATATAGAAAAAGGCGGGAGAAGCCGCGGATCATATCTTATAAACGATAATCCCGGGATAGAAACCGCGTTATCGGACCGATTATGTTATATTAAATATGCCGATTTCGGCACCGAGTGCCGCTGGGAGCGGACACATCCGATACCTTCAAGTGAACAGTGGTTTGAAAATATCTATAATAAATATAAAAAACACATATAAATGAGTAATAATCCCCCGCTCAACGGAATACGATTGATAATAACACATTCTCCTGTTTATTATCAATCGTTCTTCATGTCAGGGGGGGTTATATGTCTTTAATCGGATGCATCAGTTTTGTTAACAGATATGTTTTCGGTCCTGTTTTGCCGGTATTGTTGTTTTCAGCCGGTATTTACATGATCTTTAAATTTCGCGGATTTATTTTTACACATCCCGTAAAGATTTTATCTGTATTTTTCCGCCGAAATTCGGCGCCGGATTCCATTTCGCCGTTTAAAGCGGTCAGTCTCGCGTTGGCGGGGACTCTCGGCGTCGGAAATATAATCGGTGTTTCTTCCGCTATCGCCATCGGCGGGCCGGGCGCGGTCTTTTGGATGTGGATAAGCGCAATCGCGGCAATGTTTATTAAATACGCGGAAATTGTTCTTGCGATGATAACGCGTAAATCCGACGGTATGCATTACCATGGCGGCGCGATGTATTATATTAAAAACAAAACCGCCGCATCGGTCTTCGCGGTTATTTTGTTATTGTCATCCTTTCCTTTGGGAAATTTCATACAGGTTAAAGCAGCATCAGACGCTTGTCAATATGCGTTTAACATTTCACCTGTTATAACGGGTATAGTTTTCTCGGGTTTCACATTAATGGTTATTGCCGGCGGCGTTCGCAGTATTTCAAATCTGACCGTCAGACTGATACCGTTTTTATCGGCAGTATTTATAGTTATATCTTTATATATAATACTATGCAATATACGTGATTTGCCGGATATTATCCGCCTTATAATTCGGGACGCATTCGGCAGAGATTCTGTTGCAGGCGGAACAGGAGGTTTTTTAATTACAACCGCTATGCGCTGCGGAGTGACCAGAGGTATTTTATCCAATGAAGCCGGCTGCGGTACCGCTCCGACAGCTCACGCCGAAGCAAATACAGACAGCCCTGCTGAGCAGGGCTGCTGGGGTATATTTGAAGTATTTACCGATACGATAGTGCTTTGCTCTCTGACCGCTTTTGTTATATTATTGTCCTATGAGCAGTTAACCGAATATGCCGTTAACGGTATGTTATACACCTTTAAAGCATATGAATTTTTTCTCGGTCTGCCGGCTGTTTATATCATTGGCGGTTCAATCTGTCTTTTTGCGTATGCCACTATAATCTGCTGGGCGCATTACGGCCTGGAGGGGTTATATTTTTTATCTCCCAAAACGATATATAAAAAGGCATATATTTTAATATATGGATTGGCGGTTTTTTTCGGTGCCGTTGCTTCATTCGGTTTTGTATGGGAAAGCGCCGATTTCGCGGTTGGGGCGATGACTATTCTTAACACCGTCTTTGTAATCGGGTCATGTGATGAAGCGGCGCGAATTACCGCATTATATTTCAGGCATTACCCAAAGGTTCGCCGAGTGTTTCCCGCATATGCAGATATTGAGTCTCATTGAGTTTATCGACATATAAATCCGGATTTCTTTTCCATATATATCGGCAGCTTTGTTTTTGTTTACATGTAGCTATGTGGATTATATCGGCCGCAACCGAACTCGCTGTAGGCAGACTGCCGGCACCCTTTCCGTAAAACATTACATCACCTACCGCATTCCCTTTCATCAATACGGCATTGTATACACCGTCAATATGAGCAAGCGGATTTGATTTGTTAATTGCAAAAGGCGCTACGCAGATATTAATTTTATCGTTTTCCAGTCGTACAGCGCGGGCGATGAGTTTTATTATACGATCGTTTCGTTCCGCTTCCGCCATGTCTTCCGCTGTTATGGACGAGATACCCTTTACGGACACAGTCTCAGGTTCAAATAAAACACCAAATGCTATGGCAGCCAGGATACATATTTTCCGGCATGAGTCATGTCCTTCAATATCATCTGTCGGATCGGATTCCGCATAACCGTTTTTGCGTGCTTCAGCCAGCGCATCCGACAGTAATTTTCCGTTTCTCATGGCTGTCAGTATATAATTGGTCGTACCGTTAATGATAGCATTGATTTCATAGATATCATTTGCCGCAAGTGACTCTTCAAGCGGGGCTATGATTGGTATGCCTCCTCCCACACTTGCCTCAAACATGTATCTCACACCGTTATCGCAGGCGATTTTCAACAATCTGTCGCCGTGATACGCAACCAGCTCTTTATTTGACGTTACCACATTTTTTTTGGCCCGCAGCGCTTTTTCGGTAAACTCAAGGGCCGCCCGGACCCCGCCCATCAATTCCGCGACGATTTTTATTTCAGGATCATTTAAAATAATATTAAAATCATTTATTAATTTGTCTTCATGTATGTCGCCCGGAAATTCTCTTATATCCAGTATATATTTTATATTTATATAATCCCCTGCCCGCCGCCTGATTATCTCCCGGTTTACCGTCAGCACCTCGGCCACACCGCTTCCCACGACACCATAACCCATAATTGCTATATTAATCATAACCTAAAATTCCTCTTTATTCATTTTCATAAAACACTCTTAATGTCATTGCATTATTTGTATATGATGCGTTATAATCGCGATATACCGGCATTAATTTAAAATCGTTCTGAAGATTGTTGATTCTTTTTATAACATTGATTATAATTTCATAATAATCAACATCATCCTCTAAATCAAGATATAACTCTATGTAATTGCGTTTGGCGTAACCGGCTTCCAACAGTTCCCTGTTGACAATGCGTTCCAGTGAAACCAGATTATCAATATATGTTTCATTTATGTGATAATAGGTCTTGTTTTCGCCGGCTGAAGGAAGTATCGATTTATCCTCGGGTTTATGATCGCGCCATATCATATCATCGCTCAGATTAAAATAACCGTGAAACATAAGCTCAGATTCAAAAGGAAGATCCGCGTCATTCCAGGACGCATCGACATGATAGAATCTCTGACCGATATAAACCATATTCCACACATGTGGTTGATTATTCGCGGTACCGTATACAACCAAACTGAATATATTGTTTGCATCATACAGCATTTTCAGCGCCATGGCGTATCCGTCGGAATATGCTTTTCCCATTACAAGAGCGCCGTATGCCGTATTAAGAAAATCGCTTTTAACTTGATTGATATCTGCGAATGTACAATTTTGAATCAGATAATCGTGCAAAGCAATTTCCCGCTCGAATTCATCGCTGTTTTCATCAACGGACATTTTCGCCGCATCCAGTGCCATGTTTAACTCAATTCGCATATCTTCGATTTCTTCGGGCGTATTGAGATATGTCAGTTGTATCCTTGATTTATTACGCGTAGAGAGCAGTTCGGCTGAAGAAGCGTTTACATAAAAATACTCCGGATTATCTGCAAGCAGATATTTAACCACGCGATTAAATTCGTTTACGGTATATCTGTATGGCAGAGTTTCGGAATATTCCGCACAGGTATCAATCGCTCCGGCTATATTTTTATACAGCAGTTGCTCGCGATATGATAAATAATTATAATAAAACTTATCAAGTCTGTATTCCGGTACGATATTTGTTACTTTTGATAATTTATATGCATAATTAATCTCGATACACAGGTTTACAGCCATAAAAAGCAGGATAATTACCACAGCTGTAATAATCAGTTTTTTGTTTTTACCGATAAATCGCAGCGAAACGCTTTCTATATCATATATGTTTACGTTTTTTCCTGTATTCATCACATCGCCCTGTTTCCTGTATATTATGCATTCTTTGAGGCTGTTATAGATGTTTTCATATTTCAGATATTATAGCATAATATAATAAAAAAATCAAGTACACCGATATCGGTAATAAAAATCCGCAAATAAAAATCAGGGATTGCAGCGAAAATCGCCCAATCCCTTTGTGATTTGTGATAATAAGTTGTTTTTATGTTATTTCTTTTTTGAAACGATATATCCGGTTCCCAGTGCAATCACCAGGGATGCAAACGCGAGAGAAGCGACATCGGAGGTTTGAGGTGCCGCAGGCGTTACATCAACAGGCGTTTCGGCAGGTGCTTCATCGGCCGGTTCAGCAACTTCCGGCGCTTCAGCCGCTGCTGCCGCCGCTGCCGCGTCGAGTTCTGCCTGTTCCTGTGTTCCTACATAAGCGATTGCGTCAGCTTCCGATGAGAAGAATGCGATATAGTCTATGTATATCTGTTCGCCGTCAACCATGCTTCCGCCGGAATCCGAGCCGTCATCGCCTTCACTCCACATAGGGTCAAGGCGAATCCAGTCAAGGGTGCCTTCCCAGTATGTCTCGGTTATAGGATCAACCGCTTTGTAGTTATTAACCGTATTAATGTTGGATTCAGGAATGTTAACTATAACGGTCTGCCATTCGTCATGGTTGGGAAGTATATCAATGTGTGTGCATTCCGGGCCGGCAAGTCCTCTGCCGTTTGTGGCTCCGAAGAGTTCAATCGCGGTGGCATAACTCTTGTTTAACACGCGTGCTTTTACCCAAAAGACCTGAGAAACATCATCCATCGAATAGTCTACCGAAACATACGGGTCATTGCCCTGCGCGGTAAAGATGTGGTAGAAGCTCTCAGCTTCATATGTAAGTACATTAGCAGCAGATTTTCCTCCCATATTATCCTCGATGTCGGTACCCTCACCGAAATCCCACAACAATGTCGGGGCAGCATTAACTCCAACAGATAACAGAGCGGTGAGCATAGATAAGATAATCGCCAGTCCAATAATTTTTTTCTTCATTAATAAATTGCCAGCCTTTCTTTTTAATTTAAAATATTAACAGTATACAAAGCTGTTAATAATATTATTGTCATAATTATAACATAAACATAATATAAAAGCAATAGCAATTTAATAAAATTTAATATTGTTTTTGTTTTTCCACGAATTTTTCACTTCATTAACGATTTCATTAACAGCAATAAACAATGGATGTGCAGAAAGGGCACAAAGACAGCGGTTTTAAGCTTATGAAAGCTCCTATGACATTCATGCGTTTGGTGTGTATTTATAAGTCGCTAGACTTGACATCATGATTTTGACAATATATAATAAATATATCCTATAAAATCAGATAAAATCAGACAGGGTTCATAGAATGAGTAAAATCGGCGAAATCCGGTGAAACATTCTAATGTTCGATATTTTAACAACTATAAATTCCATAATATTCTAAAGGGAAAACATCTTAGATGAAAAGAAAACTTGCATTATTATTAACCGTTTTGATGTTTATTTCTGTTTTCACAGCCTGCGCGGCCACTCCCGGCGACGGAACGGAAACCACGGCAGAAACGGCAGCCGTTTCCGGCACTGCCGGCGCTCAGATTACCGAGGATGTACCCGAAAACAATTACAATGGCGCGTCTTTCCGCGTTCTTGTACGACCCGGTTCCTATATTAAAGAATTCTATGTAGAATCCGATACCGGCGACGTTGTCGATACGGCTGTTTTCAATCGAAACCAGACGATCGAAGAACGCTTTAACATAGAGTTCGTATTTAACGAAAGCAGTGACGGCAACTATGAAACCGACGCTCAGAAAACCATTACCGCAGGGGACGATGCCTATGAACTTGTCTTGCCCCACGCGAGAGCGGCGACAATGTACGGTCAGGAGAACCTGCTTGTTAACTGGTATGATCTTGAATTCGTTGATCTCGAAAAGCCGTGGTGGAACCGGAACGTGGTCGAACAGTTCACTTTATACGACAAGCTGTACTGCATGACCGGTTCGCTTTCCTATCTGAGTTTGGGTATGTCCTTCGGT